>JALTMZ010000115.1 GCA_027001105.1 Thermococcus sp. | reverse complement strand
AGACTTTCGCAGGCAGCCTTGCACTCCTCCTAAACCTATAGCTTTGGGTAAACAAAGACAGCGCTAACTCTCTCCCCCCTCCCAACTTCCCAAAGACTGGGTAGGACTTAACTCCAACTGCCAAATCCCCCAGGGCTATCTCATCTGCCCTCTTTTCAACAATTTTTCCATTTTCCCATACCATCACCGGATGTTCTGGCGTTACGATTATCTCCCTTCCGGTGGAGAAGCGGAGTTTTATGAACTTCTCTGGAGCTCTATGTCTGCTCACCCTGTCTGCCTTAACCTTAATGATCTTCATTCTCTCAAGATCGTAAGCAAGAAGATAAACCTCATCAACGGGTAGTATTTCTGTGTCTTTTCCAACAATAACTTTATCGCGGTTTCTCTCAATGAGCTCATCTACAAATTCTCCAATCTTCACCTTCCTACCATCAGCAAGAAGAAGTTCGAAATCCTTATGATAGCTCTGTTGCTCAAGTGCCTCGTGTATGGCACTCCTATCCCTGTCGCTCATCTTATCGAACTCGTCAATTAGAGCTATTCCACCATCTGCTAAGACTAAAACACCAGCTTCCAGCACCCAAGAGCCTGTGAACTCGTCTCTCACTGCTGCGGCCGTAAGGCCGGCTGCCGAACTTGACTTACCACTTGTATAAATCGCTCTCGGGGCTAAATTGGCAACATAGCGTAAAATTTGGCTGTTATGGACAAAGAAATCATTTGCTATGAAGTTGTGATGTTCTGGGACTTGCAAATCATAAACCCATGGATGTTCGGGAGCGTATTCCTCAATTGCTTCAATCTCATCCCAGTAAATATCCGAATTGACAAGAAGCTCCCTAAGTCTGTTGTCATTTGTATCAGGGACAACTGACGGCTCTCCGCTCTTCCGAGGGGTTGCAACCAAATCACCAACTTTAAGCTCCTCTGCTTTTCTTGTCCTGAACTGTCCTTCTTCAAAGATAAAGAATGGATGGGTTGGAGTCACCCTAATTTCCCTTCCACTCTTTGTTCTTATCTTGTACATCTTTTCAGGTGCCATTCTCTTCCAAGCTATGTTTGCCTTAACTTTTCTAACTTTGAGAGTTTTGGCATCTAATGCATACAGTTCTAAATTAATTGGCGCATAGACACCATCATCTACTTTACCAAGCGTTCCAGAGGCTTCTGCTTTTCTTATAGCCTCTTCAACAATATCCCCAATCTTTGCTAAGCTACCATCAGATAGAACTACCTTTGTATCATAATCCACACACTTTGCCACGCCAGGATCTCCAACAAGCAGAACGTGGCTCTCTCCTCTCAATTTAGTGCCATCGGGTAACTGCCTTGTAACGCCACCGAACAGAGCAAGAGCTATCCCCTTCTTAACCTCGCGGTAGCCGTAAATGGCTGGGGCTATTGAATCCACAATCGCGTCAACTATGTCCTTTCTCTTAGCTAACTCCCTGATCTTCTGCTCATCCTCTGGGGTTATCTCAAGCTCTTCAATTTCTTTGCTTATTTGTTCTATGTGGTTGACCTCGAGTATCTTCTTGAATATCGGTCTTTTCTCTCTGTGCTCCAAAATAACCCTCAAAATGCCGGTTATTACAACCCTATCACCCGGTAAGGCAGTGTCAACTAAATCATCCAATAGGATTGCATCGACAAAACGAGGCATCTGCCCGCCTTTCAGACTTTCTGGTCTGTCCTGCAGTCTGAACGTCTGTAGATTGATGAAGTTGCTCTTATCTACATCAAGCTCAAGGTTTTTGCTTCCACACTGGTCGCACTTATTTGGTTTAATTAATGGAGCAAAAGGTTTTTGCAGACGGATCATCTCATTTCCACAGTCTTTACACACAAAAACTGCCTTAGCAACGTATGGCTTGACTTCACTCATTCTTGTTATAATGCCCTCAACTTGGATGAGCTTGTTTATATGCTCACTGCCAAGCTCCTTAACCAGGAGGGTTTTTGGTAGATTGTAAAAGCGTGCATGGATCTTTAGAGGTTCTTTTTTGAAGAATTCTTCTTGAAGAATTATCTGGAGCGCATCTTCAGCCGCAAGTAAAGTTTCCTCCGGATTCTCCAAAAGCTCTTGAGCTAACTCAGGATCAAACCCGTTCAAATGCTCCCAGTTTATTGAAACTGAACGCTTTGGGGTGACAGTTAGGATATCACTAATCTTGTTAAGATAAATCTTACTGCCCTTATCGTCAGAGTACTCTCTGAGAAAATTTACAAAACGGCTGATCATCTCTTCTTTATCCATCATCTCTCACCCAGCCATTCATTTCTTATTTTTGATATCTGGAGGTAAACTCTCCTTTCCTCGGGAGACAATCTTGAAAGAACCTCTAAGCTGTTTGGACGAAACATTATTGCATTAAGAATTTTGTTAAAGCGAAGCTTTTTAAGATAGTAGTATTTCTTCTTCAAATTTGCCAGTCTCGTCATTTTTACATTAAGCACATCAACATTTCCCTCAAAATTTTCCTTTATATAATTCTCCAGATAATAGATGTAAAATTCTGCCCTCTCGTACAATCCTTCTGGAATCGGGGTTATAGGCTCATTTTCTTTTTCCTCAGCAATAACCCTATCAAGCTCCCCTATAACTTTTTCAGCCTCATCGATTATTTCAACTATCCCAGTCTCCCAGAGTTCTTTAGCTTTCCAATCTTCAATGAGCACCATATCACCAGCTTTCCAGTCGCCAAAGGATTTGAGCAGTTTTACAGCGATTAAAGTTCTGCCCGCAAACATAATCATCACCCAATGTCATCTATATGTGGATGCCAATATTTCTTAAACTTTCCCACATGAACAGCATTATTGGAGGAAACTCTATAAACCCATAAAGAAAAAGAAAGCTAAGGTGATGCTTATGTTAATTGGAATAATGAGCGATACTCACGACAATCTATCTGCTATAGCAAAAGCCGTTGAGCTTTTTAATAGAGAAGGCGTTGATCTTGTAATCCATGCAGGAGATTATGTTGCTCCGTTCGTCAGAAAAGAGCTCCTAAAGCTAAAAGCGCCATTAAAAGGGGTCTTCGGAAATAATGACGGAGAGAAAAAGGGTCTAAATAAAGCACTGGGAATCTCGGAAGATATACTTGAAGTTGAAGCAGACGGCATGAAAATAATTGTTCTTCATGGAACAAATGAAAAAGTAGTTGATGCCTTTGCAAAGAGTCAGCTGTACGATGTTATCATTCGGGGCCACACTCACAGATATGAGATTAGAGAAACGGGGAGGAGCATACTTGTGAATCCTGGAGAAGTGTGTGGATATGTTACGGGAATTAAAAGCGTTGCATTTCTTGACACAAAGAAAAGGGAAGTAAAGATAATTAACCTTGACACAGAAGAGCCCCTTGGGTTTATGAGCCTTTAGGAAAAAATGCTATAAATCCAAAGAAACAAAGAATCTAAAAGGTAGAGAGATATGGACGAGCTGTCAGCTCCAAGAGAAAGATATGACTCTGTAATTTTTGTTGGAATGACCCGAGATGGAACGATAGAGTTTATCAAAGTTTATGGAGAAGACAAGGAAAAGGCACTTGAGGTTCTGAATAGTTTCTTTAATGAAAAAAACCTCCATCCAGCAGACTTCATCCTCGTAGATGAGGGATTTGAAGATGTCAGAGACAAAAAAATAATAAGCACGCGAACTGAGGATGAGCTTTCGGCATATTTAGCAAGGTTAGGTTTAAAGTTGCTTTCTAACGGTGTGCTTTATCTGGAGGGAAAAGACAGGATCTACCAGATAACCACTGTGAGTAAGGAGCTATTAGAGAAAATCAAAGGACAAAAAGAAGATCAGGGAGAATTTGAAGTTGCAGAGACTGAGCCATATGTTGACGTAGAGTCCATAACAGATGACGTTCCTGAGGAATTTCTGAGCTCATTAATGCTCTTAGAACTCAGAGAAGATGCAATAATAATTAATGAGGCAGGACTCGAGCTGGATAAGATACTCAAAAAGTGCATTAAAGGGAAAGTAAAAATACCGCGGTACTTGGAAATTTATGAAAACATCATACAGGTTTTTGATGAGGAAATTCACGAAAAGCTGGCTTCCCATGCAGAATGGGTGTTAGTAAAGACGCCTGTAATTTGCTGGGACTATTATGTTGACAGTACAGAAGAGTTTGAATTCAGAAAAGTCGAGGATAGAGTTTACTCAGCACCTCTATTTCTGAAAGCTTACCGAGGCTACTTGATGCTCTCAGACCCGCCTATTGAGCTTGTTAGGAAACTCAAGAAAATAAAGCGTAGAGGATATGTTAAGTTTCCAATTGGGGTCAGGTACTACAAGATACCAGTCGATTTTACCCTCCTAATTGAAACTAAAGATGCCAGCAAGTATGAAGGTTTAGAATTTCCAGTCAGGATTAAGTTCCTGAGTTTTGATGAGGAAGTGTTGAAAAAGATTTTCCTAAAAGAATTCGGCGTTGAAATTCCTCTTTCAGTCCTTAGACAACTCCCCAAGGAATACAGGACAATGAAGGCTCTTAAAGACCTAAAGAGGCTCGTTGAAAAACTTAAGCTCAGGAATCCAGAAAAGGAAACATCAGAGCTTTTAAAGGCAGCACTGGTAATAATGATTGGTGAAGGTCATGAAGGTTATTGATGGGAGTTATGGAGAGGGTGGAGGTCAAATTCTAAGGACTGCTGTCGCTCTCTCCGCCATTACAGGTGAGCCGATTAAAATAATCAATATAAGAGCCAACAGACCCAATCCCGGCTTAAGACCCCAGCACCTGCATGGAATTTTAGCATTAAAAGAACTCTGCAACGCCAAGGTCAAGGGAGCTGAAGTGGGTTCAAAAGTTTTGGAGTTTTATCCTGGCAAAATTCAGTCAAAGCACATTAAAGTACCTATAAAAACTGCCGGAAGCATAACACTAGTCCTGCAAACTATCCTCCCAATACTTCTTGT
>JALTMZ010000114.1 GCA_027001105.1 Thermococcus sp. | reverse complement strand
TATTGAATATGAGCCGTATCATGTATTTTATTATTCCATTAGCGTCATAGGATTCCTTGCATTTTTTGGGTATGTGCTTTTGAAGAGATTTTCTTTGGGCATTCATTATTCGTTGGGTTACCTTGTCTCTGTTTTTGTTGCAGTTCTAATGTTTAGATTTTATTTCAAATCAAAATACGGCAGGGATTGGACTTATGGTGTTATAGAGGATATTAAAGAAAATGTTGTGAAAATTAGTGTGCATGATGACATCAGAGCAAACGTTAAGCCCGGAGAATACTGGGTTGATAAAGTACCTGATGTTAAAATCGGAAGAATTGTGAAAGTTTTAGTTGAGGAAAGGGCATTTAGGGGAGCAGTGCCAATAAAGATAATTGAAGTTTATTTAAGCGACCAGCCTTCATCATCAAAAGCCTCAACAGAAGCAAAAGAGGAGAGCGAGACTAACAGTAGCTTATAAATTCCGGTCCAAGGCTGCTTCTTATAAGTTTTCACAGAGAGCCATTCATTTTCCTTAATTCTCATTGGTTCCACAGAGTTAGTTGGTGGCCTTATTGATATTTCCGTGCCCTTTTCATATGCAGTGAGACCGAGTTCTTCTAAAATTGGTTTTATCACTTTTGTAACTCTTTTTCTGTCCCTAAATGTTATCTTGTAGTAGATGGTATAACCCATATCAAACCCTCATTAGTACTCTCAAAAAAAGTAAGAATAGAAACTTTAAAAAGTTTTCTATTTTACTATTGTAGATTAAAAAGAGAAAATTAAAGTTCGCCACAAAGCCCAGCAAAGTTTCTATATATTTCACTTCCTTTTTCTGTGTGTGCAACTTCTGGATGGAACTGGACTCCATAGATTGGCAGTTTTTTGTGCTTCATTGCCTCAACTTCACAGAACTCGCTCCTTGCTAAAAGCTCAAAATCTCTTGGCAGTTCTTTTACCTCATCCATATGACTTTCCCAGACATTTAAACGTTTTGGTAAACCTTTAAAGATGTCATTCTCCTCTAAGATCTCGACCTCAACTAAGCTGTATTCTGCTTTCTCTCCTCTCCCGACTTTTCCGCCAAAATACTTTGCTATTAGCTGGTGGCCTAGGCAAATTCCCAAGATAGGAACATTGAAGTCTTCATAATTTTCGAGTATAGCTTCACAATTACCTGTTCTTTCCAAACTTGGCCCTCCTGAAAAAATTATCCCCTTTGGTTTCATTGCCTTGATTTCCTCAAGAGGGGTTGTATTTGGTATTATCTTTGACTCAACGCCTAAATACCGTAAAGTCCTCCAAATTCTGTGAACGTATTGTCCGTGATTGTCCATTATGATTATCATCTTCACTCCCTCACTCAAACTCTATTGTCGCAGGAGGCTTGTTCGTTATATCATAGAGAACTCTACCCACTTGAGGAATCTCGCTTGTAATCCTAAAGGCTATCCTCTGCAGAACTTCCCAGGGAACGTTCATTGCGTTTGCGGTCATCCCATCTAAGCTTTCAACGATTCTAACGGCTATTGTCTCTTTGTAAGCCCTTATATCGCCTTGAACTCCAACGGTCTTCACATTTAAGAGCACGGCAAAAGCCTGCCAAGGTCTTAATTTAGCTTTTTCAATTTCTTCCTCTACTATGGCATTTGCCTCTCTAACAATAGCGACTTTTTTGGGAGTTACTTCACCTAAAACCCTAACAGCCAGTCCCGGCCCTGGGAAAGGCATCCTATTATAGATTTTCTCTGGCAGTCCAAGTTCTTTGGCAACTTCTCTAACCTCGTCTTTATACAAATCACGAAGAGGTTCTATGAGCTTCAAGTTTAACCTTTCTGGAAGACCTCCAACGTTATGGTGGCTCTTTATTTTTCCCTGACTTTCAATCCAGTCAGGAGCAATTGTTCCTTGAATCAAAAACTCCGCATCTATTTCTTTGGCAACTTCTTCAAATACATCGATGAAAACTTTTCCGATTATCTTTCTCTTCTGCTCCGGATCAGTAACACCCTTTAATGCCTCAAAGAATCTATCCTGGGCATCAATATAGATCAAGTTTAACCCAAACTCGTCTCTGAATGTTTTTATCACGAATTCTGGTTCTCCTTTCCTTAAAAATCCAGTGTTCACAAAAACAGCGTAAAGTTTATCCCCAATTGCTTTGTGAGCTAAGATAGCTGCTGTTGAGCTGTCAACTCCCCCAGACAAAGCTATAATTGCCTTTCCACCACCAACAGTTTCTCTAATTTCTCTAACTTTCTCTTCAATGAAGCTTTCCCACATAAGCATCACCTTTTCTTTCAACATTAAGGAGCAAATTTATAAATTTATACTATGGATTCATTGACATTTTTATGTTAAAATTCCATTTAAGCGCTCCTCTTCAATAGCTTGCTTTATCTCCCTTGCAATCCTCCTTCCGGTGCTCATTGGTTCGTTATATCTAATCCAAGTGTAAGGAGAGCCGTTAATGAAAGGATTTGTTCCGGCGACAATCCTTGCAGAGATTTCAAACACTACAAATTCAAGCTCATCTGTGAGGATTGTTTCTAAGCAAAATGGGCCCCATAGACCACCTATAAGCTTTTCTGCGGCTTTAACAACTCTTTCACCCATCTCTATAACTTCCATCAAAAGACTTTCTCTCAAGACAATTGGTATGTTCCCTATGACAACATATGAGTTTTCTAAGCTTAGCTCCAGTTGATCTTTTGCCAGAATCCTTCCAACTCCATCTACATTTGTCTCGTATCTCCTGTCAATGCTCATAAGCTCAAGCTCCTCATTGAGCTTTGAGTAGAAGTAGTGTGGGTATACTGGAACTCCAATTATGTATTCTTGGATTTGAACCTCCTTAAGCTGCTCTTTATTTTTGATTCCAACTTTTTCAGCTTTTGTCCAGAAATCTTCAGGATTTTTTGCTAAAAAATAACCTTTTCCACCTTTTGCTCCATGAAATTTAGCTATTACAGGCTCGTCAATATCATCGGGGTCGTTGTAGACTCTTGGTATTTTTAGCTTTGCTTTTTCGAGCCATTTTCTCTCTAATTTCCTGTCACTTTCCCACCTAAGGACTGTTTTATTCCCATAGTACGGAACCTTCATGCTCTCAACTTTCTCAATTCCGAGGTGAGCAACAAAAGACCCGTGTGGAATTACTATCGCATTTCTTTTCAAAAGCTCTTTCTCGGGATACTCACCAACTAAGAACTCATCAGCAACTGGAAAATATTTGGTGTATAGAGATTTGACTATCTCCCTTCCAAAAGCTACGGTTTTGAATCCTTCATCCTTTGCACCCTTTAAAATCTGAAGTGCCGAATGAGAGGCATAAGTTGCTATCTTCCACTTCATTCACTCACCAAGAAAATGTTAAAATTTTATATTTTTAAGCTTTATTTTAACAAAAACATGTTTAAAAATAAAGTTCTCAGGCTTAAAATTCAAAAGCCCATCCCGGATAAATCCCATTTAAACAAGCTAAGCATAGGTCATCCAATCCAACTGCTTTCATTAATCCTTTGATGCTCAAATATCTTAAGGAATCCGCTCCAATCTCTTCTCCTATCTCCTCAATGCTCTTCCAAGAAGCAATAAGCTCGTGTCGTGTTGGGATGTCAATTCCCATATAGCAGGGATATCGTATCGGCGGTGAGGCTATTCTGACGTGAACTTCTTTTGCTCCTGCTCTTTTAAGCATTGTAACTATTCTCTTCATTGTGGTGCCTCTCACAATCGAATCATCAATCAAAATTATCCTCTTACCCTTGATGACTTCCTTAACTGGAGAGAGCTTAAGCCTAACTTTAAAATCCCTCTCAAATTGAGTTGGCATTATGAATGTCCTACCGATGTATCTGTTCTTTATTAGCCCTTCTTCATATGGGATCCCGCTTTCCATGGAATATCCTATTGCTGCGGCTCTCCCCGAATCTGGGACTGCTATGACAACATCTGCAGTAATGTTGTCTTCTCTCGCTAGCTGCTTTCCCATTTCAAGCCTTGCTTTGTAAACGGTTTTCCCCTCAATAACGCTGTCTGGACGAGCAAAATAAATAAACTCAAAAACACAGTGGGCATGCTTCTTCTTAGTTAAAACCCTATTTTCAACATCATCTGAGACAACAAAAACTTCTCCTGGCTTTACATCTCTTGTTTCAACATCAAACATTCTTAGTGCTGAATCTTCAGAGGCGAAATAATATCCATCCCCAGTTCCAAATGCTAAGGGTCTGAAACCTAAGGGGTCTCTGGCAACTAAGATTTTCCCATTAAACAGAAAAGCCAAAGAATACGCTCCTTTGACTTCATTAAAAAGCATTCTCATGGCTTCAAATTCATCCTTTGTCTCGGAATACTTTTTGAGAAAAATTAATCCCAAAAGCTCGCTATCGATGCTTGTTTTAAATTTGAATTCTCCTTCATACTTTCTCCTTAACGGCAGATAATTAGTTAAAGTTCCATTGTGAACCAAGGCAAGTCTTTTCCCACAGCATTCAACTTCAAGGGGATGAGCTTCATTTAATCCGCCAAAAGTTGAGTATCTTACGTGTCCAATAGAGATATTTGATCTCAGCTTATTCAAAATGTGTCTCCTAAAAACTTCAGCTACAAGACCCAGCCCCTTGTATGTTCTTATTTTATTCCTCCAAACGCTGATTCCTGCACTTTCTTGACCCCTGTGTTGCAAAGCGAGAAGTGCATAGTATGCTTTTCGATTTGCATTCTCTGTTTTTGCTGCAAATACTCCACACTTCTCCCTCATATGACCACCATCTTAACAAGTAATAGTTAAAGAGAGCTTTATTTCCACTGGAACTTTACATTCATATGCTTAAAAACTTTGCTCTATGTTTGACAGAAATTTGTCTAAAAAAGGCTTTTAAATTATAAATTTTAACAAATTCTTGGTGAAGATTATGGAGGTTTATGAAGGAAAAGCCAAGAAAATGATACTTTTGGATGAGGAGAAGTATTTGATGGAGTT
>JALTMZ010000113.1 GCA_027001105.1 Thermococcus sp. | reverse complement strand
TAACTCCTCCATACACCATTGATGACGTCAAGAAGCGCTTTAACAGGAGATTGATTAGAAAATTTGGGGAGCATGAGGGAATATACATAGTGAATGCTGAAAATCAAAAGCTGCTGAAGAAGCCAGAGAAAAACAAGAGCCAGGCAAAGCTTCCGGAGAGGGAAAAAATCGATGTCCCCAAGGAAACTAGATTCCCAAAAGAGCTTTATGAGCTCTGTCTCACAAATGGGCAAGTTGAGGTTCTCAAAAATCTTGAGGAGCTAATAGAAAATGATGGCATGGTTGTTCTGACAGCAGACAGGGGAAGAGGAAAAAGCGTGAGTGTTGGTATTGGGGTTGTTGGCTTAGCCTTGTCTTCAAAGAGGAGGAGATTCAGAGCAGTGATAACGGCTCCAGAATTGGAGAACGTGCAGAGCTTATTCAGATTTGCAAAGAAGAGCTTGGAGCTTCTTGGCTATAAAGTCAAAGTCGTTACGGAGAAGAACCTCATAAAAGAGCTCTATGCCAAAGGCATTGGGTTGAGATACTACCCACCAACTCAAGGATACAAGAAAAATGCTGATGTTTACGTTCTTGACGAAGCTGCTGGTATTCACGTTCCAATTCTTCACAAATACCTTGAAAAGCCAAAAGTAATTTATTCCTCAACCATCCACGGCTATGAGGGTGCAGGAAGAGGCTTCTCTGTTAAATTCCTAAAGAAAGCGGAGGAAAAGCGAGAATTTAGAGAAATCCATCTCTCAGTTCCAATCAGATACTCCAGTGGGGACCCAATTGAAAAGTGGCTCTTTGATGTGCTTTTGCTTGATGCTGAGCCCGTTCCGTTAACCAAGGAAGATTATGAGCTGATTAGGAAGAAGGAAGTTTACTTTGAAGAGCCAGACTTGGATGACTGGTTTGAGAATGATAGAGAGGACTTGAAGCACTTCGTCGGGATTTATGTCCTGGCTCACTACCGCAACAGACCGAGCGATGTAGCTTTGCTTGCAGATGCTCCACATCATGAAGCCCGTGTATTGAGATTGAAAAACGGCAAGATAGTGTGTGCCATCCAAATTGCAAAAGAGGGAGGAATTCCGAAGGGTGTAATTGAAAAGATGGCAAAGGGCTACAAGCCGAGAGGAAACATAATCCCGGATATGATGGTTAAGCACCACTATGCCAAAGAATTCGCAAAGCTCAAAGGATATAGAGTCGTGAGAATTGCTACGCATCCAGACGCTATGGACATGGGGCTTGGAAGCAAAGCCCTTGAACTGCTCATAAAGGAAGCTGAAGAGAAAGGCTACGACTGGGTTGGCTCGGGTTTTGGGGCAAGCGAAGAGCTGATTAGGTTCTGGATTAGAAACGGCTTTGCAGTTGTTCACCTAAGTCCCTCAAGAAACCCAGTTAGTGGGGAGTATACAGCAATAGTAATTAAGCCCATAAGTGAAAAGGCCAAGGAGATAGTGAAGCAGGCAAATGCAGAGTTCAGGATTAGACTGTTGGACTGGCTTGGAGACACTCACAGGGATTTGGAGCCGGAGATTGCAAGATGGCTCTTTGAAAGCCCCTTCGGTGAGGCGGTTGATTATCCAGTACATCTGACAAAGACTCAGATAAGGAGATTAGAAATGTTTGTTGGCAAAGTCCTAACTTACGATACTGTGGTTGATGCGGTGAAGCCAATAGTGAAGCTCTACTTCCTGGATGGCTGGATGAGGCCATATTTAGATGAGCGTCAAATTCTGCTCTTGATTTATCGTGTTCTTCAAGCACACACTTGGGAAGAAACTGCCAAGTTCATTGACAGAACACCCCTCTTCACAATGATAGAAGTTAGGGACATAATCCGTGGGCTCTGGTACTACTACAAGCACATAATCAAGGGCTTTTCCGGCTAACTTTTTTATACTTCAAGTGTGCTATTTAAAAGTAAGATTTTAGCGATGCCTGATCGCAACGATGGTGATTGGAATGCCCAGCAATTGGGAGAGGATAATGGCGATTACAAAGGAGGGAATGCGGAGTATAGCAATGATGAAGCGCAAAATGCGGAGGGGCAAGAAGATTGCTCTTCTGATTGATGGTCCAAACATTTTGAGAAAGGAATTTAACATCCATCTTGAGGACATTGTTGAAGCACTTGAACAGCTTGGAAACATTAGAGTCGCTAAGGTTATTCTCAACCAATATGCTCCTCAGGGGCTAATCGAGGCTGTGGCTAACCAAGGTTTTGAGCCGATAATTGTTCCAGGAGAAACGGGAGTTAAGCTGGCAGTTGAAGCTATGCGTGAAATATATAACCCCCATATTGACATAATAGCCCTGGCAACAAGAAATGCCGAGTTTTTACCTATAATTCTGAAAGCAAAGGAGAAGGGTAAGGAGACTGTAATAATCGGAGTTGAACCCGGATTTAGCGCTGCTTTGAAACATGGGGCTGATTATGTTATAGTTCTGACTCCAAGAGGTGAAGATAGTGGTGAAAGAAAAGATATTCAGAATTCTAAAAAGAGAGGAAAAAGAGGCTAAAGAAAAAGGGGAGGAGCCAAAAAAGACAATTGGGCTTATCATTGACGGACCAAACATTCTCAGAAAGGAATTTGGAATTAGACTGGAGGACATTAAAGAGGCGCTTGAAAGAATCGGAAAGATCAGGGTTGCAAAGGTTGTTTTAAATCAATATGCTCCTCAGGGGCTAATCGAGGCTGTTGTAAACCAAGGATTTGAGCCGATAATTGTCGCCGGGGATACGGATGTTAGAATTGCCATAGAGGCGATGGAGCTGATATACAACTCGGATGTTGACATAATCGCCATAGCAACGAGAGATGCTGATTTTCTTCCCATAATTAGTGAAGCCAAAAGAAAGGGGAAGGAGACAATAGTCATAGGAATTGAACCAGGTTTCAGCGTTGCCCTTCAAAATGCAGCTGATTATGTTATAAAGATGGAAGGCAGGGGAGAAGGAGTAGGGTACGGAAAAAACCACAAAACCCACAAGGCATAGTTTTTTAAGTTTTGCACCACTTACAGAGTAACGGCGGTGGCAATGATACAGGAGCTCATAATCTTCATAGTGGGCTTGATTCTGCTGATTAAAGGGAGCGACGAGTTTGTTGAAGCTGCAAGCAGAGTGGCTAAGGGATTTGGCGTCAGTGAATTTTTGATAGCACTCGTGTTGGCAAGCATAGCGACAACACTTCCAGAAGTGACAGTCTCGGCAATAGCAGCATTTGAAGGTAACAGTGGAATCGCACTGGGAAATGCTGTGGGTAGTGCTTTGGCCAACATAGCCCTGATTCTTGGGATTTCTGCAATGATAATGCCGCTTAAGGTTGATGAAATAGCCTGGCGAAATTCTCTATTCATGCTTCTCGTCACGTTCTATGCTTGGTTTTTGATGAGAGATGGGGTAATTTCAAGGTTTGAAGGGTTCACCTTGATTTTGATTTATCTCGGCTTTCTGTATTATCTCTACAGGAAGCATATTTCCATTGAAGACATTGAAGGGGGAAGAAGCAGGAGTGTTAGGAGAGATGTCGTGATTCTGTTCTTGAGCGGTGCAGTGGTTGTTATTGGGGCAAGAATGGTAGTTACGAGTGCCGTTACTATAGCAAGGTCATTGGGCATTTCGGAAGTTGTTATTGGGTTGACCCTTGTTTCAATCGGCACTTCACTTCCTGAGCTTGCCAATTCTTTAGCAGCGACTCTGAAAAAGATACCAAATATAAGCGTTGGAAACATAGTGGGAGCAAACATCCTCGATATCCTCATGGTGATCGGCATAGCTTCTATGATCAGGCCAATAACAGTTGATGCAGGCATCTTTTCATTTACAATGCCTCTCACACTGTTCGTTATGGGGATTCTAACCCTATCCCTAAGAATGACCAACAAAATTAGCAGAACAGTCAGTGCCGTACTTCTTGCTATATACGCCTACTTTCTTTACTCCCAATTCTGATTTCCCAATTATGTGCACAATAAAGTTTTAAACACCTTTTTATTACTGATTCATGGGAATTTAAAAATTGGTTGTAGGTGAGGACTCTATGAAAAAGCTTGCTTTAATCCTGGCTTTAATGGTTATAGCCAGTGGATTGGGATGTATCAGCAGTAATAAAGAGCAGACATCCAAGGAGCTTGTTGTCTACGCCTACGACAGCTTCGTCAGCTGGGGACTGGCAAATGCAACGATACCAAAGTTTGAGAAGATGTACAATGTAAAAGTCAAAATAATCACAGTCGGAGATGCTGGAGAGGTTTTGAACAGACTCATCTTGGAAAAGGACAATCCGAGGGCGGATGTTGTAATCGGAATTGACAACAACCTCATAGCAAGGGCTATTGAAGCTGGTGTCCTTGAACCATACAAGCCAAAGAACATTGACGTCGTTCCAAAAGAGCTGATAGATGCACTTGATCCAACTTACCATGTAGTCCCATTTGACTATGGATTTATTGCAGTCGTATACAAGAAGAGTGAGGTTTCAAATCCACCACAGAGCTTTGATGATCTAACAAAGCCTGAGTGGAAGAAGAGCTTAATTGTTGAAGACCCAAGAACAAGTTCAACAGGGGCAGCATTTTTGCTGTGGACAATTGCCGTTTATGGAGACCCGGGATGGCTCTACTTCTGGGAGAAGCTTAAGCCGAACATCTACCAAATAACCAAGGGCTGGGACGCCGGATGGGAGATGTGGGACAAAGGCGAAGCCCCGCTGTTTGTCAGCTACGCAACAGACCCGGCTTATTCTGCTTATGAAAGCGGTAAAGAACCAGATATTGGGGCAATAATCTTCAAGGAGGGAGGTTACCCACAGATTGAAGGAATTGGTCTTGTTAAAGGAGCAAAGCACCCGGATCTGGCTAAGAAGTTCATTGAGTTCGTTCTCAGTGAGGATTTCCAGAAGGAGATACCGCTAACAAACTGGATGTTCCCGGTGAACAAGAACGTCCAGCTTCCTGATGTTTTCAAGTATGCAGTTAAG
>JALTMZ010000112.1:4175-4991 GCA_027001105.1 Thermococcus sp. | reverse complement strand
TGTAGTTACAACAACATCAAGCATCTGAGCTTGAAACTCCATCTCTGTGAGCTTTCTTTGATGATATGGCAAGCCCGAGTGGTAGGGCTTTGCTTTCAATCCCCTGCTTGTTAAAAACGCAGCAAGCTCGTGGCATCTCTTCCTTGAGAACGTAAAAACTATAGTCTGACCTTTATAGCCTTGCTTCGACTTTCTCATAGTCTCAGCTTTAGCTAATTGAGCTATGTAGCGCCATTTTTCACTTTCGTTTCTCGCTAAAATGACGTGCCTTTCTAAAGCCACTGGCCTTTCATCATAAACAACCAACTTAAGCCCAAGCTCTTTTGCAAGTTCTTCGGGATTTCCAATTGTAGCACTCAGCCCAATGAACTGGGCTTTTGGATAGAGCTTCCTTAATCTCGCTATGAGACCATCCAGTCTTGCCCCCCTTTCCTCGTCATCAATCATGTGGATTTCATCAATGACAATAGTCCCAACTCTTCCAATTTTTCTGCCAGCCCTCAATAGATAATCAATTCCCTCATAAGTTCCCACAATTATGTCGGCATCAATTCCTGTATCCACAACGACGAGCTCGTCTTTGGTCTTAATTCTGCTCATACCAACCCTTATGGCTACTCTTAAGCCAAGCTTGGAATATCTCCTCTTAAAGTCCTCATATTTTTGATTTGCCAAAGCCACGAGGGGAACTAAAAAGAGCATTTTCTCTCCTTTTAGCGCCTTAGGAACTCCAGCTAATTCCCCTATGAGGGTTTTCCCACTCGCTGTTGCTGAAACTATGAGAAGATTATCTCCTTTTAGTAAGCCATGCTGAAT
>JALTMZ010000112.1:0-4165 GCA_027001105.1 Thermococcus sp. | reverse complement strand
AACTTCTGGATTCTTGGTTGGGTCAAATCTTGGATTAAAAACCATTAGAACCTTATCTAAATCTCTAAATCTCTGCAAAAGCTTCTTTGCTTGGTCAAACATTCCTAAACTCCTGAAGCGATACCTTAACTCATTTTTGAGCTCTTCCTCTGCACACTTCTCACAAATATACTCACTATGAAATTTTACCCTATTTCCTTCAGTTAAGACGGTTATCTTCCCATTGAGAAGGCAAAATCTACATAAATAAGCTCTTTCAACCCTCTTATTTTGGAGTCTTACTCTAAAATACTCTCTCCACTCATCTGCATCTACCAGAACAATCCTCGCCTGTCTCAAAAGTTTCTCAACCTCTTTGGGATTTCTATATTGGCTTCCCTCAAGAACTTTAAACAAACGGTTGTCTCTCATAATCAACCGATAAATTTTATCAGCCTTCAAATTCTGCATCTGAGAAAGTTTTTCAGGTTCTTTCTCAATGTAGTATGCTTCAAGCTCATTCTTTTTTCTGCCCTTCCTGATTACAAACAGCATTGAAATCACCTTAGCTGTCTTCTCCGCCTTCTTGTTTTTCTCTCTTGCATTATTACACCGCCTTCCTTGAAGGTATCCATAATAACTGAAACCTTCGCTCTTTTCATGTTTTTTCCAAGATACTTTACCGAGAGACTTTTTACGAATTCCTTAAGCTGAGGGATGTCCTTAAAGTTTGCCCGTATCAAAATTTGGAATTCTCCAGTTTTTCTGTAAACTCCAATGACATTGTCAAGCCTGCTTATGTTATAGAGCATTCTATCAACGGCTTCATTATCAACAAGGAGCTCGACTTCAATTATTGCCTGAATAAACTCATTTAGAAAGGTTGGATCAACTATTGCAGAATATCCTTTGATGGCACCCAAGCTTTCAAGCTTTTCAATCCTGTTTTTTATGCTTGCAGGTGAAAGTCCAATTTTTCTTCCCAGCTCTGTCAGAGTAGCCCTACCATTTTTCCTGAGCTCTTTGAGAATTTCCTCATCTTTTTCATCAACGCTTGCCATTTTCACTCAAAGGAAAATAGTAGAGGGAAAGGTTATTATTTTTTCGCTGTTTTAATTGGTGCACCAAAAGCCCTATCTCCGGCATCCCCAAGTCCTGGAAGGATATAACCGTGGTCATTAAGTTCCCGGTCAATCTTTGTCACAAATACCTCCACTTCTGGATATGCTCCCTTAATTCTGCTTATTCCTTCTGGTGCTGCTAAAACTCCAAGAACAATCAAGCGCTTTGGAGTCCCGTATTTCCTGACTTCCTCAATCACTTTCAGCAACGTTGAACCAGTCGCTATCATGGGGTCCGCAATTATTACGGTATCCTCAGGCTTAATCTCTGGAATCTTAATGTAATTCATTTCTATCTCAAACTTTGGTGCTTTGCCTCTTGATGCTGAAACTATGCCGACCCTTGCATGCTCAAAAACCTTTATCAGACCCTCCATGAGAGGAATTGCTGCTCTGAGAACTGTCACAATCACAACGTTCTTTCTGTCTTTGGCTATTATTCCTTCCGTCTTCTCTAATGGAGTCTCAATTTCGACTTTTTCAAACTCCATAGTTTTTGTCAGCTCATAGCCCATATATCTGCCAAGCTTTACTAAGCCCTTTCTGAACTCTATTGCACCCGTATGCTTATTCCTGAGCTCTGTAAGAATTTCCATTAAAAACGGTGAGTCTTCAAACGAATAAACACCATTCCATCTCTTGTCAGCTATCATTAAAAGCCCGCCTCGAGTTTGAAAAAATCTGTTTAAAAATGTTGCGGAAGGGAGGAGGAAATTTAAACAAATCTGTCAATCCCCTTTTTCCTCGGGAGGAATGCTCTTCTCAGTTACAGGAATTATGCAGAGGAACTCAAAGGTTTCCGAATCAGGATTTTCATAACCGTGAGGTTCATTCGGTGGGATGTACAAAAAGCTGCCCGGAACAACCTTTACAGTCTTTCTACCGTTTGTTATGTACCCCTCTCCTTTGATCACAAATATTTCATGCTCCCAGGGATGCTGATGTGTGGGGATTTTCCCTCCTTTCTTAATTACGAAGTACCTCATTGCAAAGTTTTTTGCTCCAATTTTTGGAGAAACGAGCCATCTAATTGTTGTTTTCTCAACTCCTTCTATCGTAACTTCCTTTTCCTCAACATCAAGATAATGCCCAACGAACATTTTTGCCACCCAAAGAATCTTAAACCTCAAGATACTTAAGGATTTTTAAAATCAAAGGGGGCTTCGCTATGGAAATAAAAAAACTCATGGTGCTGATTCTGATAGGGTTTGTAGTTCTCTCAGCAGGATGCACACAGAAAGGAACAACTCCGACAGAAACTCAAGAAAAGCCGAGTGGAACTCAAATAACGACTTCCACGCCAGCGCAGACTCAAGCTCAGGGAATTAACTTCAAAGAGTACAAGCGAGGGGAGATAATTGGAAATTGGTGGAAGCTTTTTGATACAAGTGTAGTTTATGTCAGCAAGGGGTATGAAGACTTAGCGAAGCACTACTTCCCAAATGCTCAGATAAAACCCGCAAGTGAATTTAAGAGCGGAATTGCAATTTTAAGCCCAAAAGATGCAAGAGAGCTTTTGAGAGGAAAGCCAATGCTGATAACCATCAACGATTATTTCGGCTATGTGGTTTACAAGGTTGGTTACAAGTTCGTCGGGCAAGATATTGGCATGATAGTGGCATACAAAGAGGACAACAGAGACAGGCTGATCTTTACAGGTAACGGAAAAGCTGGGGCTGGGGCTGCATTGAAATATGCCTTAGAAATTAAAGAGGGAAAAAGAAAACCGAAAACAACATACATCTTAAGAAGAGGGGACTTTGAGGGCGTTGTGCTGAAGGAAATTGGGGACAACGACTGGAACGGAATTCCAGAAAATGGCGAATACTGGACAATTGAGGAAATTTACTTTAAGGAGCCGTTTATTTACAACTGGCGCATTGTAAATGGAGAGAACATAACGGTCAGTGGGGGATTCATCAGATATGTAAACGGCTCAAGGGTCTATATCTATGCCTTGGGCTTTAATGTTAGTGTTGAGGTTAAAAATGGAAATGGGGCGAAGATAACTTACGTTATCGAAAATATAAATCCAAGCATTATGAAAATTCCAGAAAATGCAGAGACAGGGGACACATGGGTTAAGTTAACGACAAGTGGAGATCATTTTGCAGTTCAGGCAAAGGATCTTGAAAACTTCACTTTCTTAGCCTTTGGTGATCACAGACCTGGAAGTGGGAAGAAAGTTCCGGAAATGTTTCTGAAAGTTAGAGACGCCATGAATAAAGACAATGGAGTTTTCATAATTGATGGCGGGGACTTAGTGTATTCGGGAAAGGTTGACGAATGGGGAGAGCTGTTCAAAGCCTGGAAGTTCAACAAGCCTGTTTTCATAGCCGTGGGCAACCACGAATATCAGGGAGAAGGCATCAATGTATACCACAAATACTTCGGACCAACCGACTATTCCTTTGTCCTTGGAAACTACTACTTCATCTTCATGAACAATGTCGAAAAGGGGTACTCTTTAAGTGCCTCACAGTGGAAATGGCTCAAAAATGAGCTTGAAAAAGCAAAGAAACTCAACAAAAAGCCAATAATCGTCATGCATGCTCCACCAATAGACCCCAGACCCGGTGGGAATCACTCAATGAAGGAAAGTGAAGGGAAAAAGCTTCTTGAACTCATGAAAGAGTACAATGCATTTGGAATTTTCAGCCACATCCACATCTACTGGTATGGAGAAAAGGATGGAGTCAGCTATGTGGTTACAGGGGGAGGTGGAGCTCCATTATATGCAAAAGAAGGCGAGGGTGGATTTTACCACTATGTAAAAATTTCTGTAGATGGGGGAATTCATGTTGAGCCTATAAAAGTCAGCTAACCCCATTTTCTTTTCTTTTATTAACGAAAAGTTCTTAAAGTTATGATGCAGAAAGACAGTAGGGGGTGGGAGCATGCAACCTCCCAAGAAAAAGAAAGTTGAAGAGATAGAAGAGGAAGAGTTCTTTGAGGAGGAAGAGTTCGAAGAGTGGGAGGAGGACTGGGAAGAGGAAGAGGACTGGGAAGAAGAAGAGTGGTGAGCTTTTTATTTTTACGCTTTTTCTATATAGTCTATATAGACA
>JALTMZ010000111.1 GCA_027001105.1 Thermococcus sp. | reverse complement strand
TCTCCAAAGCTCTCTGTATAGTCCGTCCTTACCCCTCCCCCGGCTATTAAGAGAGGTACTGGATCACCGCTGTGGTTCATAACTTCACATGGAGTTGAGTGGTCACCTGTAACTGCCACAACGGTCTTTTCCAAGTCGATGTTCTCGATGATGTAGCCGATCATTCTGTCGGCTTTCTCAATCATCTCTGCCTTGAGCTTTGGCTTGTTGTCATGCCCTGCAGCATCTGTAGGTTTGAAATGAACAAATACAAAATCATAATCCTTCAACAGTTCAACAGCCGCTTTAGCCTTTGCCATTTCGTCAGTATTATACTCACCAGTAGCTCCTTCAGGTGTGAACACATCAAAGCCAATAGCTCTGGCAACACCTTTGACCAGAGCGGTGGCAAGGACAGCAGCAGCTTTCACCTTCCACTGTTCAGTGAACTTCATGGGAATGTCTGGATAGGTCCCAGCCCCTCTAATGAGAAGATAATTGGCAACAGGCTTGCCTTCTCTTCTTCTCTTTTCGTTGACTGGATGATTTTCCAGAACCTCATGAGCTTTTTGAACAAACTCTTCAAGAATCTCAGCCACTTTCCTGCTCTCTTCATCTTCATATGTGAATTTGTGTGGCGGTTTACCTGCCTCGTGTGGATCATTTTCACCTACTCTGTAACCTTCGGCCATTCCTTTAAGCACCAAAACTGCCCTGTGTCCAGTTGCGCCCTTGAATATAAACTCAACTGGAAGCCTAACGTTTTCTTGAATCGCCTTTGCCAGCTCGTGAGCTTCCTCAGTTGAAATCCTTCCTGCCCTTCTGTCAACAATTATTCCGTTTTTAATGGTCGCAAAGTTCACCCTGAAAGCCAAATCATCTTTATCCAAGTCCAAACCAACGCCTAATGCCTCAAAAAACCCTCTTCCCCTGTAGGTTTTATAAGGATTATATCCAAAGATTGAGAGATGAGCTGTGTCGCTTCCTGCCGGCTGTCCGGGTTTTATCGGATCCTGCAGTCCAAGGATCCCTATTTTAGCAAGCTTATCAAGGTTTGGTGTGTTTGCATATTCCAATGGCGTTTTTCCACCAAATTCCTTTATAGGTCTGTCCCCAAGACCATCTATGATAATCAAGATTCCTTTCCTCTTCATTTCAACCACCTCACTTTGCTCCAAGTTTAGAATGAGATTTCTTAAAGATTTCTGGGAAAAGCTTTTTAATTCATCAACGTTGCCTCTCATGGAGGTGAGAGGTTGAAAATCATATGGGCACCGTGGAGAATCAGATACATAAGATCTCCAAAACACAATGGATGCATTTTCTGTGACTTTCCAAAGGAGAACAGGGATGAGGAAAGACTAATTCTGTACAGAGGAAAATATGCATTTATAATCATGAACAATTATCCGTACAATCCGGGTCATGTCATGATTGCTCCCTATAGACATGTTGGAAAGTGGGAAGAGTTAACCGATGATGAACTTTTGGAAATAATGAAGCTTTCTCAATTGATGATAAAAGCCCTGAAGAGGGCAATGAATCCCGATGGGTTTAATATGGGTGTTAATTTAGGCAGAGTTGCTGGAGCAGGGATAGATGACCATGTTCATCTTCACATTGTCCCAAGATGGAACGGAGATACAAACTTCATGCCGGTTTTAGCCGATGTAAAAGTAATTCCGCAAGCAATGGAAGAGAGTTACAAAGAGCTGAAAAAGGCTCTTGAAGAAGTTTTAAGGGAGGAGTATCATTCTACAACGTCAAGATCATAGCTGTAGGTCTTCCCGTCCAACTCGGGGTTTATTGACTTCAAGACCTCAAAAGTGTATACCCTCCCTCTCTTTTCCACATTAACGACTGTTGTTGAGAGGAATTCCATAATCGAGAGTGGGTTGAACTCTCCAGTTTTCAAAACAGATTTGTCAACGAAATACACTGCGATTCTCCTTCTGTCTCCAAGTCTGGAAGAAATTTCTGCTAAAGTCTCCAAGACCTCAAGTCTTGAGGACCCCAAGATGAGGAGCTTTTCTATTCCCAAAACTGGATTTATGACCAGAGACCCATCATCAATGGCATTCTCGTAGATCATTTGGTATTCTCTCCTCAGTATAACACCTCCACGAGAGCTAATTTTTCCCACAATCTTTCCGACACTTTTCACTCCTCCAATCTTAATAACCTGCAGATCCTCAAATTTCGATGTATCAGTTCCAGAAAGCTCAAGATGCACCTTATAGATATAAAGTGTGTCCAAGAAGTCATCAACAAGACTCCTCATGTTTCCCGTGCATTTGGTCAATGAGTAAAATGAATGGACTGGAACAGATTTGGAATCATGCTCGATAAGAACTGTCTCGCCAGCTTTGAGGCTCTCAAAAAATTTCTCTAATTTCAATTTATGTTCACCATACTGCACTCAGTATTGACGTTTATATAATTTTCCCAAGAATTCTTCTAAAAAAAGACAAAAAATCAAAATTAATATGAAAATCCTGCCAATCAGGGAAGGATTTTTACTTTACCGTCTCTTGCTCTATAAGAATTTTATCATCACGAACTCAGTCCCATCAGCCTTCGGACATTTCCCTCCACTTCTCTCTTGTTCTCTTAAGACAGCCTTCCGGCATCAGCTCTCGCTCTGGACAGTAGCCAAGCTGAATGCACCTTGGTCCTAACTTTGCCCATTTGATTATGGGCCGTAATTCTTCAACTTTTGAAATCTCCCCCAGCATTTTCCACGCAACATAATTTATCTCCCACTGAGCCCTTTCACATGTTCTGAGACCAAAGAAGTGCTTAAGCTCCCTAAGATTCATGGTTACGACAATTTTAGTCCTAACTGCCTGGGGAAGAATATAGCGGGCATCTTCTTGGTGAACACCATTTTCATAAGCCTCTTTGTATAGTCTTATCGCTCCTTCCATGAGCCGCTTCCACTTCTCATAAAGTTCAGGCTTCTCTTTAATGCTCTCTGGAATTAAAAATGTCTCCTCGACATCTTGTGGATTTATCTTTATATACCTATGGGATTGCTGCGTATAGCTGGCAATTCTGTGTCGAATTAGTTGGTGAGTACATACACGAGAACATCCCTCAATCGCAAATGTGAAAACTGCATGCTCCAAGATGCTTTCATGCCCGTATGAGAGGACCTTTGGTAGATGTCTCCTTACATCAGCCATTGTTGTCCTTTCGAATGCTTCGCTTTCCCATTCCCCCCAGTAGGAAATCAGTGCAGCCCATGTTACGGTTTCCAAAGGTTTTGGTGTGTAATTGATGAGCCTAACCTTTATCCTATCCACGGGAGAACCCTCCGAACTATAGATACACTGCGCCCTTATTAGTCTTGCCAGAACACTTCTGAAAAAGAGACGAGAATTTCTGTTTATGTTTGTCAATAATACCGTCAATATGTCCCCAAAACTTTCGTTAAATAGCACTTTTTAGCGACGAAATAGTTATTAAAACAAAAAATCAGCTTTATATGGTGATGCCGATGGTAGTTAGCTTGGCTGGAAGAGATATTCTCTGCTTACAGGATTTTACCAGAGAAGAAATTGAAACAATTCTTGAAACAGCAAAGATGATGAAGATATGGAACAAAATAGGAAAACCACATCGCGTTTTGGAAGGCAAAACTTTGGCAATGATTTTCCAGAAGCCCTCAACGAGAACAAGAATAAGCTTTGAAGTTGGAATGTACCAGCTTGGAGGATACGCCCTCTACCTGAATGCCCAAGACCTTCAACTGAGGAGGGGAGAAACAATAGCAGACACTGCCCGTGTACTGAGCAGGTATGTTGATGGGATTATGGCAAGAGTCTATGCCCACAAGGACGTTGAGGATCTGGCAAAGTACGCAAGTGTCCCTGTAATCAACGGTTTGAGTGATTTCTCACATCCATGTCAGGCTTTGGCAGACTACATGACAATTTGGGAAAAGAAAGGAAGAATACAGGGGATTAAGGTTGTTTATGTAGGAGATGGAAACAACGTTGCCCACTCCCTCATGATTGCCGGAACGAAGCTTGGTGCTGATGTTGTAGTTGCCACACCAGAAGGATACGAGCCCGACGAGAAGGTTATCAAGTGGGCCGAAAAAAATGCAGCTGAGAGCGGTGGAAGCTTTGAGCTCTTGCATGACCCAGTTAAAGCCGTAAAAGACGCTGATGTAATTTACACCGACGTTTGGGCTTCAATGGGACAGGAAGCTGAGGCTGAGATGAGAAGGAAGATATTCAAGCCGTTCCAAGTGAACAAGGAGCTTGTCAAACACGCAAAGCCAGATTATATCTTCATGCACTGCCTTCCGGCACACAGGGGCGAGGAAGTTACAGACGATGTAATCGACTCACCAAACAGTGTTGTCTGGGATCAGGCTGAAAACAGGCTGCACGCTCAAAAAGCGGCTCTGGCCTTGATTATGGGTGGCATTAAGGTTTGATCCATCTCCTTTCTTTTTCCAAAACTTCTATAAATGAGGGCTGGGATTACTCAACCATGCTCGAAAGACTCTTCAGCCTTGGATACTCAAAGACCTTTGCTGAACGATACTACCAGCTGTGGGGGGAAAGAGCAATAAGAATAGCCGAAGCCATGGAGAAACCCCTGCCAAGATGCTTTAGGGTGAACACTCTCAGGACTGAAATTCCAAAGCTTACCAAATTGCTGAACAAAAAAGGCTTTCAGTTTAAAAGAGTTCCTTGGGCAAAAGAGGGATTTTGTTTAACAAGAGAGCCCTTCTCAATAACCTCAACTCCCGAATACTTAAGCGGACTCCTCTACATCCAGGAGGCATCATCAATGTATCCCCCAGTGGCCCTTAATCCCCAACCTGGAGAAACTGTTGCGGATATGGCAGCAGCCCCTGGGGGGAAAACATCGTACATGGCACAGCTTATGAAAAACAGGGGAATAATTTACGCCTTTGATGTTGGAGAAGAAAGGCTGAAGGAGATGCGCCTTAACTTGTCTCGTCTGGGAGTCACCAACGTAGTGGTGTTTCACAAATCCTCCCTATACATGG
>JALTMZ010000110.1 GCA_027001105.1 Thermococcus sp. | reverse complement strand
GTATTATTCCCCCAACTCTTCTTCTCCAGTGCCAGAGCATTTCGCTAAATTCACTCTTTTTCCATATTATGCTACCACCAAGAACGTCATTGTGGCCTGCTATGTACTTGGTGAGGCTGTGAATTACGAAGTCAGCCTTATCTTCAAGG
The DNA here is from genome assembly GCA_027001105.1 of Thermococcus sp. Taxonomy (GTDB): domain Archaea; phylum Methanobacteriota_B; class Thermococci; order Thermococcales; family Thermococcaceae; genus Thermococcus_B. The sequence continues at coordinate 4,905 of JALTMZ010000110.1, read as the reverse complement.
GGATTATAGAGGAGCGGCGTTGTGAAGGTATTGTCAACAGCAACAAGAGTATCAGTTTCTTTTGCCCGACTTATTACCTCAGGAACGTCTATAACCTTTAAGGTTGGATTTGTCATTGTTTCAAGAAAAACAAGCTTTGTATCATCTGTTATTACCCCTACAATACTGTCAGCATTGGGATAAGCAAGTTTTACCCTAATTCCAAATTTTTTGAGCTCTTGGGCAAGCTGAATTGTAGTTCCATATCCTTCCATTGAGAGAACAATCTCATCACCTGCTCCCAGCAGGCTTAAGTATAAGGCTGATATCGAAGCCATTCCGCTATTAAAGGCTAAGGCGTCTTTACCTTTTTCGAGCTCTGCCAACATTAATTCAAGCTCTCTGACTGTAGGATTTTCCTCACGTGAATATTTTAACTCAAATCCTCTATCAGAAGTCTGTGTAGTCCCGGGTTGTCTGAAACCAACGGTTTGGTAAATGGGCATATGGAGCGCATTGAAGTTTAGATCCCTAAGCTCAATCACCTCTTCCAGGGATTAAGCCTAATCTTTTATATATTTTTCGACATATTTTTTGGTATTAAATAGTCTCCATAGTTATAAAACTAACAGGAGTAAGTAATAAAATAAGAAGTTATCTAAATTTTATACCAAGACTATTTTAAGACATCAAAGCCTTTTATTGAGAATTCTTTCAGGATAAAAACCAACTGAAGCCTTTGCTTGAGAAATCTCCATCCCTATAGCAACTCCAAGGCTCATTAAATCCCTCGGAGCTCTAACTCCCCACTTACTTTCTGCCGAGGATGTAAGAAATCTGGGAACCCTATACTTATCAACGAGCTGCCAGTTCTTCATCATAAACTTCAAAATATTAGCCCTCCCATATGGATTTGCATTCAAAAGCTGAGATATAGAAAAGCCAATTGCAACATCATTCTTTGCAGCAATTTTTGCAAGAACATGGTCAAATCCGTTATCTTTCCTTCCAAATTCCGGACTTATGAGGGCATCAACACCAATCTCAAGAGCAAAGCGGTTAATCTTCATATTGCCCCCTTGGACATAAATTAAAGCCTTAAGGTTGCGGTTTTTGAGTTCTCTAATTAGTGAGGGTTTGTTTGTAATCACGAGAAGAGCAACTTTGCCATAGTTTCCTCTAAGCTCTCTGATTTCTTCTTTCAGCTTTTCATAGTCTGGACTGCCGTTTAATGGGAGCTTTTTTGTAAAGACAACCTCATCGTACCACTCCTCAGCCAACTCGTAAGCTTTCTCATTCCTGATATCCATCTCAATGAACTTCATTCGCTCAGCCACTCCTTAACTGATTTTACAACGCTTTCCTTCTTCATTGGAAAAGCCTTGACCTTAATTCTCACATGTATTACATCTTCTCCCTCAGTTACTTTAACCTCTCCTAAGTATGCTCTCTGCTTATCAAAGCGAATGTAAAAGGTTCCAGTCTCGTCAACTTTTTCCTCAGCATGCTCCATGAGATAGGCCTTGTCCTCCTCACTGAGCAGAGCCTTGAGGTTCTCAAGGAATCTTCTTACATTTTTGCTTTTCCTAATTTCTGCATCCATGACGAGGATCGGGTTTCCAAAGTAACCCTCTGTCTCAATTATCTCAAAGTCCACATCTTGAGGTGACAAATCCTCCGGAAATAGAGTTTCCAACGCTTCCAGCACTTTCTCAGGGTCTTCAGTTGCATGAATGAACGTCCTGATCTTTATACTATGAGCTTGAAGCTTTGTCATAGCTTTCACCTCAAACACTTTTCACTCTCTCATTTTAAAATATGTCGCTCATGAAATTTAAGCATTTCTCCCAAAATCGTCAAATTCTCGAATTTGAACCAATTAAAGCGAAATTATTAAAAATCTACGCTAAAAAAGGATAATCCATGTAAAAGAGGATAAGAAAAGCAAGTCACTTACCCTTACCCTTATTCGCTCTAATACTTGGTCTGACTTTCTCAGCGCCCTTGCCCTTGTTTCTAAGTCCTCTCGACTTCTTACCTGCACTTGTGAGACCTCTAAAGACCCTACCCTTGTGAACCTTCATTGCAATCCAAGCTATCTTAGGATCGGACTTGATGACTGGATGGTGTGGGTCAACCATTATGACCTCAAACCACTTGTACATTCCATCCTCGCCAACCCAGTAGGAGTTGAGCACTTCAAGGTTGGGGAACTTTCTTGCTGCCTTTTCCTCGGCAATCCACTGGAGGCTCTTTTTGGGTGAGTACTTGACCATACCCATCTTGCTTGGCTTTCTACCGCCCTTCCACCTGGGTCTCTTTCTTCCCCCTCTCCTAACTCTAACCCTAACGATTACATAACCCTGCTTTGCCTGATAGCCCAAGCTCCTTGCTCTGTCAAGTCTTGTTGGTCTCTCAATCCTAACAACGCTTGGCTCCCTTCTCCACTTAATCATTCTAACCTTCAAAAGCTGTCCAACATAGCTCTTCTTTGGGCTCTTCCAAGCTTCTCTAATGTATTTGTACATTCCCATTCTTTCCACCTCGCTTTCGCTGTTTGTGGTTCTCCGCAGAGCGGAACATCCCGCGGGTTCCCCCGCCTGGTCGAGGTGAGTTTAGAGTTTGAGTTTTTAAAAGTTGCGATTTTTCCATCAAAATTCCAAAGATACTCAAACAACCACAACTTTTAAATACTCCAATTCCAAATCTATGGCGATGCCAATGAGGGGGGATCGAGTTCTCAACTATCAAGGCTGAGTATTTCTTCGATAATCCCCCTATTTGGCATTCTCAAGAATTCTCCGTGCATGCTCTTTTTGCTGTTCAAACAACCATTAAGGAGGTCAGACTATGGTAGATTTTAGGGCTATTGAGGAGAAGTGGCAGAAGAAATGGAACGAAGAGAAAATCTTTGAGCCAAAGGTAGATAAAAATAAGCCAAAGTTCTACATCACAGTTGCTTTTCCATATCTGTCAGGGCATCTGCATGTCGGACACGCAAGGACGTACACAATCCCAGATGTTATAGCGAGATTCAAGAGAATGCAGGGTTACAATGTTTTGTTCCCAATGGCATGGCACATCACAGGCTCACCAATAGTTGGAATTGCTGAGAGAATAAAGCACCGCGATCCCCAGACGATTTTCGTTTACAGGGATGTTTACAAAGTGCCGGAAGATATTCTGTGGACTTTTGAGGATCCAATAAACATCGTCAAATACTTCATGAAAGCAGCAAAAGAGACATTCATTAGAGCTGGATTCAGCGTTGACTGGAGCAGAGAGTTTCACACAACTTCACTGCATCCGCAGTTCAATGCCTTCATAACTTGGCAGTTCTTGAGGCTAAAAGAGAAAGGGCTGATAGTTAAAGGAGCACACAGGGTTAGATGGGATCCAGTTGTTGGAACACCTCTTGGCGACCACGATTTGATGGATGGAGAAGATGTTCCAATTTTGGAGTACATCCTGATTAAGTTCATCTTGGAGGAAAATGGGGAAACTATCTATTTACCAGCTGCAACGCTAAGGCCAGAGACAGTTTACGGAGTAACCAACATGTGGCTGAACCCCAATGCCTCATATGTCAAAGCCAAAGTGAAATACAAAGGGAAAGAAGAGATGTGGATAGTCAGCAAAGAGGCAGCATATAAGCTGAGCTTCCAAGACAAGGAAATTGAAGTACTGGAGAAGTTCAAGGGAGAGAAGCTGATAGGCAAGTGGGTTAGGAATCCCGTTACTGAGGACGAGGTAATAATTCTGCCAGCAGATTTCGTTGACCCAGACAACGCAACCGGTGTCGTTATGAGCGTTCCAGCGCATGCTCCATTCGATCATGCCGCCTTGGAAGATTTGAAGAGAAACACAGAGATTCTGCTGAAGTATGATATTGACCCAAGAATCGTTGAGAATATTACCTATATCTCGCTGATTGAACTTGAAGGCTACGGCGAGTTCCCAGCTGTAGAAGAGGTTACAAAGCTGGGAGTGAAGAGCCAAGAGGATAAAGAAAAGCTGGAGCAGGCGACAAAGATCATTTACAAGGCTGAATATCATAAGGGCATCTTCAAGATTGAGCCATACAAGGGCATTCCCGTCAGCAGAGTTAAGGACTTAGTTGCCGAAGACATGAAGAAGAAAGGAATAGCCGATATTATGTACGAGTTCGCAGATAAGAATGTTATTTCAAGATTTGGAAACAGGGCCGTGGTTAAGATAATCCACGACCAGTGGTTCATTGACTATGGAAACCCAGAGTGGAAAGCTAAGGCTTTTGAGTGCTTGGAGCAGATGAAAATAATTCCAGAGTCAAGGAGAGCCCAGTTTAGAGCGGTGTTTGATTGGATAGAGAAGAAAGCATGTGCAAGAAAGATTGGACTGGGGACTCCACTACCTTGGGATCCAGAGTGGGTGATTGAGAGCTTGAGCGATTCGACGATTTACATGGCTTACTACACAATCTCAAGGGCGATTAACAAGTATGGCATTAAAGGAGAACAGCTGATTCCAGAGCTGTTCGATTACATTTTCTTAGAAGAAAGGAGCGAAGAGAAAGAGAAGGAGCTGAGCGAAAAGACTGGAATTCCAGCTGAAGTTATCAGAGAGATGAAGGAGGAATTTGAGTACTGGTACCCGCTGGACTGGAGATGCTCTGCTAAAGACCTAATTCCAAACCACCTAACGTTTTTTGTCTTCAACCACGTGGCAATCTTTGACAAGAAGTACTGGCCGAAAGGAATAGCCGTCAACGGCTACGGAACGCTGGAAGGCAAGAAGATGAGCAAGAGCAAAGGAAACGTGCTGAACTTCATTGATGCAATAAATGAGAACGGAGCCGATGTCGTGAGGCTATACATAATGAGCTTGGCCGAGCATGACAGCGACTTTGACTGGAGGAGCAAAGAGGTATCAAAGCTGAGAGGACAG
>JALTMZ010000109.1 GCA_027001105.1 Thermococcus sp. | reverse complement strand
AAACACCGATGAGAATTTCATAGTTTTTAAACTTTTCAAGAAGCTTTTCAGAAAGTTCATCAGCTATCCCACAAAAACCCCTATCGTATGCAGTCATGTCAACCAAGGCAGAATATCTTCGGATTATTCCCGTTTCTTCAAGTCTTTTAATCATATATCTTATTGTAGGTCTGGACTTTCCAAGAATTTCTGACATCTTTGTTGGGCTCGTTCTGGCGTCATATTTTAATATATCCATCAGAATAGCATAATCATAACTTAGATTCCACTCTCCGAACTCCTTGGGCTTTTCAGGATAAGCTCGCACTTCATAGTACTCGTAGTCATCTGAATATCTTGAAAGCAACTCATCGATTAATTCCGTTTGATCTTTTGGTATATGAAGAACTGCAGAAATTCCATTCTTGAATCCAAATATCGCAGCGATTGATGGTATAAATGGATTTTTTGACATCTCCGATGCAACTCTTCTTAGCTCCTCTCGCGGAACTGACAAGAATGCGACATAGCTTTTTAATCCAAGCTTTGCGATATCATAGATAGCAGAAACATGAACATATTTGCCGTAATACTTGTTATAGAGCCTTTTAAGTTTATAATAATCTATTCCTTCCCTCTTTGCTATCTTCAGGAGGCTCTCTCTTGGAGACTTCTCCAAGATCTCAGCAAGATACTCAACTTCCTCGATCTTTACCTCACTCATCTGACCCCACTAAGAAAAAGTTTTATGCCCTCGGAATTAAATTATTTTTGGTGATGGTTATGGTTAAGATTGAGGTTGTTGACATCGAAAAACCAGAAGGCGTTGAATGTATAATCGGACAAGGCAACTTCTCAATATTCACAGTTGATGATTTAGCGAGAGCATTATTAACAACCGTTCCCGGGATTAAATTTGGAATAGCCATGAACGAAGCAAAGCCACAGCTGACGAGATATACCGGAAATGACAGGCAACTTGAAGAGCTTGCCGCGAAGAATGCTGTAAAAATTGGAGCTGGACATGTCTTTGTAATTTTAATGAAAAATGCATTTCCAATAAATGTCCTTAACACTGTTAAGAACCATCCTGCAGTTGCCATGGTCTATGGAGCAAGCGAAAATCCAATGCAAGTTATTGTTGCAGAAACAGAACTGGGAAGAGCTGTGTTAGGAATCGTTGATGGTAAAGCGGCGAACAAAATTGAAACGGATGAACAGAAGAAAGAGAGAAGAGAACTCGTAGAAAAAATAGGATACACTATCGACTGAAAATATCTGTTCTGTATGTAAATTTTATGTCAAATATTTTTCCTCTTTTTGTTATCCCAAGATACTTTATCGACCCTTCCATTGATATTTCAAATACTGTTTTTTCTCCATTCGCAAAATGTAAAAACAAGAACTTTTCAATATTTTGGGTATCTATAACCACTTCACTTTCAACTGTGCTCTTACCGGGAATTAGAATTGAATCAGTAACAGTTGTTCCGAGGGTTATGTTATTTGCTCTAAACTCATAAGTTGGAAATTGGACTAAAATAGGAGATGTGGAATTGTTAATGTATGTGAGTTTCATTCTGAGCGTTCTCCCATCCCACGTAACTCCCGAGAACTTTACCGAAGGATACTGAAGCTTATAATACCCAACATTTTCTTCTCTTCCCCAAAACTCTCTATTGATGATTTCAGCAAATGGGTTTGAAGACACTTCTTTAATCTTTGAATGAACGTAGATGGGAGCCTTTACTGGTCCAAATTGCACAACAATTCTCCCTTTTATATAGAGTTCAGAACGCCATCCACGGGCTGCATGATAGTAGAACCATTGTTTCAATGCTTCCATAGGAATCCTACCTTCATACATAATTGTATTTTTAGAACCCCCAACCAATACTCCCGAAGATGTATTGACAACAGCCAAGAGATGATCATCATAGTATAAACCGAGATTATGAGAAGCATATTTGACATCCAGAGTTATGGGATTAGGAACAATTACAGCAACCGTAAAAACAAGGGAATCATCAGAGACTTCAATAAGATTTAACTTAGCTCCCAAAACATAAGCTGAGCCTATGTACTCCCCGGCTTTGTGATATATGCCAAAGGACATCACCAGCAAAAAGATAAGCACCACCACTACCTTCTTCATTTTAATTACCCAAACTTTTATTTTGGAATTAGGATATTTAATCGTTATTGGTGGTAGGGATGGAGATAATATTCATAACATCAAACAGCGGGAAACTCAAGGAGGCCCAAGGATATTTTGCTCCTATGGGAGTTAAAATTATCCAGCAAAAAATTGAGTATCCAGAAATCCAGGCAAAAGATCTGGAAGAGGTCGTCAAATTTGCCATTGAATGGCTTAAAGATAAGATTGACAAACCGTTTTTCATAGATGACTCGGGGCTGTTTATTGAAGCATTGAATGGATTTCCAGGAGTTTACTCCGCGTATGTTTTCAAAACTCTCGGAAATGAAGGCATTTTAAAGCTTATGGATGGAGTTGAAAACAGAAAAGCATACTTTAAAAGTGTTATTGGATATTATGATGGGAAGATACACATTTTTAAAGGAATAGTAAACGGGAGAATTGGATACAAAAAAAGAGGAAATCTCGGTTTTGGATTTGACCCAATATTTATTCCCGAAGGATTCAATAAAACATTTGCCGAAATGACAACAGAAGAAAAGAACAAGATATCCCATAGGGGCAGAGCATTAGAGACATTTTCAAAATGGCTAAAGGAAAACCTTATATAATGGTTAAACGACAAATGGAATAGCTCATGAGTTGAAGAAATGACAATACCGCGAGGGGTTAGGATGGGGGAGGTTTTGGACAAAATAGATTTGAGACTTTTGGAAGAATTAAAAAAGAACGCAAGAGAAAACATAGCAGCACTGAGTAAAAAGCTTGGAATACCCAGAACAACTGTCCACTATCGCATAAAGAAACTCGTTGAAGAAGGAGTTATAGAGAAGTTCACTATAAAGCCAAATTACAAAAAGCTAAATTTGGGAACCACAGCGTTCATTTTAGCACGTTATGATCCAGATTCTGGACTCACCCAGCGAGAGGTAGCTGAAAGAGTTGCAACCATTAATGGAGTTTATGAAGTCCATATAATTGCCGGGGAGTGGGATCTGTTAATAAAGGTCAGAGCGGCATCAGCTGAAGACATCGGAAAAATAGTAATTGACAAATTACGGGAGATAAAGGGGATAGATCAAACAGTTACAATGGTTTCATTCGTTACAGTAAAAGAAGATGTATGAGGGCGATGATTAGCGTTCTCCTTTCTGTTTTTATGATGTTGCGAGGAATTATATGAGCCCCATACAAACTTGGTTAACAAACTCATAAAAGAGTGTTAACTTTGTCAGTAAAGCTTCTGTTAAAATTGTGGTGGGGGCGCGGGGATTTGAACCCCGGTCCGCGGGTTTCTCCGGGTCAGAGCTCCAAAGGCTCATCCCCAATCAGCAAACCCGCCTGTCTTCACACCTCTGGAGCCCGCGATGATGGACCAGGCTACACCACGCCCCCATGTTCAATACTCCTTTACCAGTGTACCAACTTATAAGCTTTATGCCTGGGCGGAAATTTTATTAACTTTAGCTTACAAAAATATTTGGTGAGCACCATGAGTGCTATAATGATTGGTCAAGACAAATTTAAGATCAGCGAGGATGAGGTAGCAAAGAGAGAGCTTAAACTCATTAAGGTCAGTGACGACGTTATACAAGTACAGGAAGAGATTCATGGGATTATAGCTCTTGTAGGCGCAACAAGCACCGTTAATATCAAGAAAGAAGAGCTCAAGAACCTGATCAAGGTAGTGAAAGAAGAATTTGGATGGACCGATATATGCGAGTAATGCGTTGTAAAAATATCTATTATACTTTTGTTTTTCTAAATTATATCTTGCTGAATATCCTGTTTTTTACTGATTCTTTGTATCATTTGTAGTGATACATGTTTGCATTAACAAAATTTTATAAGCTTAAAATAACTTATAAATTACTTGGTGATGAAAGTGGCAGTTGGGGAAAAGATAACAATTAGCGTAATAAAAGCAGATATTGGGGGATGGCCAGGACACCACAAGGTTCACCCAGCATTGATAGAGAAAGCCAGAGAAATATTATCTAAAGCAAAAAAAGAGGGAACAATCATAGACTTCCACGTCACATACTGTGGCGATGATCTGCAATTGATAATGACACACAAAAAAGGAACCGACAGCCCAGATATCCATGGACTTGCATGGGAAACATTTAAAGAAGCAACAAAGACAGCCAAAGAACTCGGTCTTTATGGAGCTGGTCAAGATTTGCTTAAAGATGCATTCAGTGGAAACATCAGAGGGATGGGACCTGGAGCGGCAGAAATGGAGATAACAATAAGAAAAAGCGAGCCAATAGTAACTTTCCACATGGATAAAACTGAACCAGGAGCATTTAACCTCCCAATCTTCAGAATGTTTGCAGATCCTTTCAACACTGCAGGACTTGTGATCGATCCAAACATGCATATGGGCTTCAGATTTGAAATTTGGGACATCAGAGAGCACAAAAGAGTAATAATGAATTCTCCAGAGGAAATGTATGACATTCTGGCATTGATTGGGGCAAAATCCAGATATGTAATAAAAAGGGTATTCCCCAAGGATGGCCATAAACTCCCAAAGGATGAACCAGTCGCCGTCGTTTCTACAGAGAAGCTCTATGAAATTGCCGGCGAGTATGTGGGAAAAGACGATCCCGTCGCAATAGTGAGAGCACAGAGTGGTTTGCCAGCTCTTGGAGAGGTTCTTGAGCCCTTTGCATTTCCGCACTTGGTAAGTGGCTGGATGCGTGGAAGTCACAACGGACCAATAATGCCCGTACCCCTCAAATACGCAACCCCCTCAAGGTTCGATGGACCTCCAAGAGCTGTAGCTTTGGGGTGGCAGATAAGCCCAGAAGGAAAGCTGATCGGCCCAGTTGACCTCTTTGACGATCCAGCATTTGACTGGGCAAGACAAAAAGCATTGGAGATCACAGAGTACATGAGGAGACACGGACCATTTGAA
>JALTMZ010000108.1 GCA_027001105.1 Thermococcus sp. | reverse complement strand
AAGAACGGGGTAATTGCTGGTTACTTCCCTGAATACTCCAATTACCTATATACCACAACCGCAAAGATTTCTGTTGAAGTCCCGTATGTGGGGCTCGAAAAAGATGGAGATGAAAAAAGTGAAAAAATTAACACTTGGAATTTTTGGCCTTTTAGTGGCCTTTGGTCTCGTGCTTGGAGCAGGGGCCAATTTTAGTGACTACAATGCAAGCAGAAGTGTCCACTGGGCAATTGTTACAGACGACACTGAGCTTATTGACCTGACCCCAATCCAGCCATACGCATACATAAATGATGGCGGGGTTTTGGTGGTTGACTTCTCAGCAAACAATCCAAAGTGGCCCGGAGAAGGTTACGGAACCGGCATAAGCCCAGCAAGCGAGTACAACTTTGACGAAGTTTTTGAAGTCAGCAACGACCTCTGGGAGAACATGACGATAATCGTCAGGATAACATCAAGCGACACTAGTGTTGAATTCTACAGCCATGAAGGCGGCGTTTATGCAGTTGATACTGGTACTGAAGCAACTGCATCAGACAGTGCAAGAGAAGATGTATGCTTTGCACTTGGCCCAGGAGAAACAAAGAAGATAGGCATTGATTTGAGCGCAAACGGCGACAGCCCCGGAGATGTCTGGAATGAAACAATGACAATTAAGGCATACAGACTCAACACGGAGCCAGCAGAACTACAAGGCATATGCGAGGAGGATTGATGAAAATGAATAAAGTTATTGGTTTGGTCTTGCTCTTAGTGGGCATGATGTTAGCGGTTGGCGCAGGAGCCAACTTTAGGTACTATGAAGCTGAGAGAGACGTAACTGTTGCAATTGTCGCAGACGATAGTGAGCTTATTGACCTGACTCCACTTCAGCCGTATGTTTATCTGAACAACGGAAAGTTGACTGTGGAGATCAGCGATAACCATCCGGATTATCCAGGACATGGTGCAGGCATGAGTCCAAACACCACATATGTATTTGAAGAGATGTTTGAAGTCAGCAACGACCTCTGGGAGAACTATGTTGAAGATGGAAATGTTACACTCACGGATGCATACCCGATATGTGTCAGCATTTCAGTTCCGCTCAACAGCGACGTTACTCTCTTCACTGGGGACTACAACGGAACCTCAGCAACACAGCTTCAGTTTACAGTATACCACGGACAGCCAGTCAAGATCGGCATGGTGTTCGACAACACAGGTGCATCACTTGGTGCAGACAGCGTTCAGATGAGCATAGATGCAGAAGCAGGCGAATGTGAAACATGATTAATTGAATTTATGTCCGGGGACGCTATGAGTCCCCGATGTATCTTTGTTTTTAGTATTTTGTGGAGTGAAAAGAGATGATAAGCACGAAAATTACTTTGCCACTGGCAGCGATTCTTATATTTATTGCGGCAGTTAGCATCAGCAAGCCTATACCGGTTTCTTACGCTCTTGAAAATGGCAACAGTTCATTCACCATTGAAACCCCACTTCCCCCGTATGCTTTTCTCTACCACGGAGGGAACCTGACAATTGACATCAGTGAGAACAGCCCATTTTACCCCGGATATGGAGAGGGGTTATCGAGAGATGCGATCTATCAGTTTGATGACGTCATGAGAGTCGAGAACAACGTTACACAAACGGGAGCTTCAGTTATTTGTGTGATAATCACATCGGAGATGAATGGTTTGAAGTTTTACTACTCAAACACAACACCAGCAGAGAGCATCAGCATCACACTGGGTGAATATGAGTCAGCAAATATAGGCATTTTTGTCAACACAACAGACTACGCTCTTGGAGAAGTTTCTGGGAGTTTTAAGATACAGGCGTTTGAAGGTGCATGCGAATGAAGCTTCTTGAACTTCTTTTTACCTTTGTGGTTGGTGTTATCTTGATCTCATCGGTGATTGGGATTATTCTTGATAGACCTGTCCTCATATCTTACGCTTATTCTGATAGCATGAGTCCAACCATAGAAAAGGGAGATCTATTCTTCATAAACCCATTTTCAAAAGGGGATGTTGGAGATATTATTGTTTTCAGAATGAACAATGAGTGGACCGTACACAGAGTGTATGCCAAGGATGAAGATGGATACATAACAAAGGGAGACAACAATGTTGCAACAGATCAGCAAGAGGGAAAAAATCCGAAAATAGCAAAAGAGAACGTCATAGGTACGGTGGTGACACTTGGAAGAACACCAATAAAGATACCCGGTGCTGGCAATTATATTCAGGATCTTTCAAAGAAAGGTTCAAACCTCTACATTGCAGTTGCATTGCTCGTTGTTGGGGCAATACTGATGACAACTGGAGGAGAAAGAAAGAGAAGGAAGAAGAGGCGGAGATACATAAAGGTTAAATTCAAAACAGTTTATGCAGTGACTTCATCCCTAATCCTCATGACATTGCTTATCTCAATGATGCTCTCTTGGGGAACGCTAACATTCAGCTACTCTTCAACTCTGGCTGGAGGGCAACAAAAAGGGTGGTATCTGCCAGGTTCTACATTCGAGGAGAACTTGACAATAAAAAACAAAGCAATTTATCCTTTCCTATATTTTGTTAAAGCACGGGGAGATAGAATAGAGATAACAAGCGAAAACTCATTTAGAATCCCCGGAAGAAGCGAGAAAACAATAACTGTCAGGGTTAATGTTCCAGAGGACACCAGAGTGTATGGAGAGAAAATTGAAATATATTCCTACCTGCCGATTCTACCCGAAAAAGTGATTGCAGAGCTTTACAGCAAAAGCCCATATTTTCCCTTTGTCGCATACATTGGAGAGGCGAGTATCTTCTTAATATTGCTTTACTTTGCCATAGGAGCAGGTAGTGAGGACATAATCAGATATAGAGTTCACCGCTCAAGAATTTTTGATAAACTTAAGGAGAGTGTTGGATTATGAAATGGACTGCGGTGTTGTTAGTATTGCTGGCGAGTTCTATGATACTCATTGGATCCAGCGGCAACTTCAGAGAATACGAGAGTCAAAGAGGAATATGGGTGCAGATTTCCCAAGGAAGTGACTCCTATATCGCATATTTTTGCACTGAGGAAGGATATTCCACAACTGTAACTGTAGAGCAAGGGAGCTTTGCAAGTTTTAATGCACTAACCATACGAAATCAGCTGGGAGAAACCTTGGAAGCAAGAATTGAAGGAGATTACTCATCTTTGCTCCCCAGCATAGATGTTGAGCTTGAAAATGGATGGGTAACGCTCTTTGACCAAGAGGAATATTCCTTTGAAGGGAACGTGAGTGTTGCAAGTGATGCTCCAATTGGGACCTATACTATTCCGATTACCCTCTACGGAAGCTGGAACAATGGTGACGCTGAGATAAGTACTTGCCCACTGAAGATTAATGTGATAGCACCTCAAGTAGAATTGACAAAAACCATCATAGATGGGAACACAACAGTACACATAAAAACAAACCAAAGCTGGACCATGAGAATAGAAGTGACAAACTACGGATCAGAAAAGGAGCTTGTAATCAAAGATGTTATTCCAGCAGAGCTTGAAGTTGATCTCAACAGAACATCAGCCACAAACGGTACATATACCTTCACAAGGCAAGGTATTGGCAATATGGGCTCCACACATATGGAGTGGAGGGTTACCGTTAGAAATGGAGAAAGTGAATACATTGACATAACAGTGTACACCAGACTCAATCCAGCAGGGAAACAAGAGTTCACAAGCCCCGGTACATATACCTTGAATGAGGGAGCAGAGATTGTTGGATACGGAATAAAGACAGACCCCATTACTGTCGAGGCAGTTAAAGAAGAAGACTGCTGCCACCACGGTGGCGGATGTGATGGTTAGTGCCTTTTTATTTTTTTGTTTTGGCTATTGCCTGGGAATATGGAGGTTTCAAAAGTGAAAAGAATTGATTTAAAAAATATTAAAAGGATCAACAAGAAAAAGGTAGGCTTCGTGATAGCAATCGCCGTGTTTTTGTTCTTCTCTGCTTACAGTGCAGTTGCATTGCAGAAAGATCCAGAAACAATCACCTCTCAGAAGGTGGGGAGCTATATACAAAGAGGAGTGTTTCAGCATAAAGCATTTTTCTCAAACACATCCCTTTATGGGGATGTGAAAAGTATGGAGTACTACCCAAAGGATATTACCGAATCGATATCTGGGGTTTATGTTTACACTTTCACACCCGGAGATGATATAACTGGCAAGTACAAGCTGACAATTGTTACCACATACTACATTTCAAAAGGAAAGGAAAAAATAGTGCTGTGGGAAGATAAGCTTGTGGAAAGAGAGGGAGAACTGGAAAATGGCATGATAGGTGAAGCTATAACTTTCAACATGAAAGACATGAACAAGAGAATGGAAGCCGTGAAGGAAGGATTGGGGATCAAGAGGATCTCCAGAGAAACAAAGATCGTGGTTCAGGTTCTTGCTAAAGGAAAAGTCAATGGAAAGTACGTCAAAGAAGAGTTCGATCAAACCATAAACATGGTAATAGATTCGGGCAGTGGGCTCATATATTTCACAAATGATGAAGTTGAGGCAAAGAAGAACATTATTGACAAAAATGTTCAAGTTAACTACGTGAGCTTTCTTGGAAAGCCAATCACCGTTGCTAAAGCAAGGAAATTGTTCCCAATACTTGCACTGTTAAGCGCTCTTCCAATATTTGGAATGGTGTACACAGCAAAGACAAAGACTCCAAAAGATGAACTTAAGGATCTAAGAAGATACATGATCGAAGGAATACCAAACAAAGTGGACAAAAAAATAACACTTGCAACAGAAGAAGACTTGAAGAGAACATTTGAACTAATAGACAAACCCATAATGCATTATCAAGAGGGAAACAGCGATGTGTATGCAATTGTTGACAACGGGGTTGTTTACGAATACAGAAGAGACAATTAGGGAAGTCTAAATTCCTTTAATATTTCCCTGAATGTCTTTATTTTAATTCTTCTCCTCGAGGCATATTCCTGCGGAATGTCAACAGCATGTTCCACGCTATCAATAACAGCAAAATCCGAGGTTGCCACTGTCTCAAACTTCTTAAGCTCAAAATCAGGAGATGGTACAACTTTAGCTGATCCAGAAAGAC
>JALTMZ010000107.1 GCA_027001105.1 Thermococcus sp. | reverse complement strand
AAATAATCCAGGTGGAAATATGAAAAAATTCATGACTCTGGTGTTGTCCTCGGTCATCCTTATCTTTGCTGGCATAGCTTTCGGATCAGTTAATTTGCCTTTTTCTAAGATTTTGAGCACATTCACACTTGGGAATCTAAAATTGGCAGTATATGACCCCAAGAAACTTGGCACAACTGAGACAATAATACTTCAGATAAGAATGCCCCGTGTGTTACTTGCATATCTTGTGGGACTCAGCCTTGCCTCTGCCGGAACAGCTTCCCAAGCTTTGTTTAAAAATCCCCTTGCTGATCCTTACATATTAGGAATAAGCGGTGGAGCTGCTGTAGGTGCCGCCTTGGCGGCTTTGTATTTTCCAACACACATGGGGATTTTTGCCCTTATTGGAGCTTTGATCTCAGTTGCTATTGTTTATAACATTTCAAAAATTGATGGACACATACCGGTGGATACTCTTTTATTGGCAGGAATTGCCTTTGGGTTTTTTGCCCATGCTGTAACCTCGTACCTCCTTTATGTTGGAAGAGAAAGAATCCATATGGCAATTTTCTGGCTCATGGGAACATTCAACGGGGCAACGTGGAATGATGTTAAGCTTGTTCTTTTTTCATCTATTGTGGGATTTTCATTTTTAATGCTTAGGTGGAAAGAGCTAAACCTTCTGCTTTTTGGAGAAGAGAGCATAGCACTCGGCTTGGATTTGAACTTCTATCGAAAAATTATAATATTTGTGATCTCCCTGCTTACAGCGTTTGCTGTTGCAACAAGCGGAATAATTGGATTTGTTGGACTCATAAGTCCTCATGCCATGCGTTTAGTGTTTGGACCAAACCACAAGAACCTTTTACCAGCAGCAGCTCTCTTTGGGGGGTCATTAATGGTATTTGCAGACTTACTGGCAAGGATAGTACTAAAACCTGCTGAAATACCCGTAGGCATAATAACGGCTCTGTTTGGGGCGCCTTTTTTCATTTACCTCCTTATGAAGCGTAAAAGGGGGGAACTTTATGCTTGAAGTTAATGTTTCGTTCTCATATGGTTCACGGAGAATCCTCCATGATGTGGAGTTTTCTGCTCAAAAGAACTCTCTCCTTGCTATCATTGGTCCCAACGGTGCTGGTAAGTCCACTTTGCTGAAGTGCATGGTGGGCATTCTCAAGCCCGATGGGTATGTGAACTTTAATAACATTAACTTGATTGAGTTAAAACCCAAAGAACGGGCAAAGTTTATCACCTACGTTCCTCAAACCTCTGTTCCAGAATTTGCCTTCACGATTGAAGAGTTCGTTGAAATGGGCACATATGCAACAAGGGGCGATATAAAAGAAGCCCTAAGGAAAGTTGGGATGTGGGAAAGAAGAAAAGAATTTGTAACGAACTTAAGTGGTGGTGAATACCAGCTTGTCCTCATTGCAAGGGCATTGGCTCAGGGAAGCGAGGTAATCCTTTTAGACGAGCCTACATCTCACTTGGATATCAACCACGCCTTGCTTGTAATGAACCTGCTAAGGGACATCAAAGAGGAGAAAATAGTTATAGCTGTGATGCACGACCTAAACTTGGCATTACAGTACTCTGATGAAATTATTCTACTAAACAATGGAAAGGTTGAGTGGAGAGGGAATACAAAAGATCTCAAACCAGAAGTTTTGGAAAGAGTGTACAGTGTCAAAGCTAAGATACTTGAGGTTGAAAATAAGCCAATAGTTCTGGTGGAGATCTAAGGACTTAGTGCTTTCAAAAGCTCATGGAGGATTTCCTCCCGTATCTTTTCCCTATTCTCCACTGTTATGACATAGAGCTTTCCTTTGTTTCTGAATCTATGCACCCATCTTCTATGCAGAGTTGCCAGCAGGGGCTTTTCATTCCTCAAAGCTTCCTCTATAACCTTTGCAAACTCCTTGCTCTTGAATTCCATTGCACCAATTTCGTCAATTATTATGACATCTGCATTTCGGATGGCTCTTCTTATTGCAGAAACTCCTATTTTGTCTAAATCTTCAACATTCACGACATACTTTCCAACCTTGGGATAGCCTTCTCCAACCCATGCTAAAGTGCCCTCTTCATTAGTATCAAGTGCTCTAATCTTAAATCCAACTCTTTTTCCCTGTTCTCTAACTTCCTGTGTAACCATTCCTCCTATCCTAAAGCCACTCTTTCTGAGATCTTCTGCAATTTTAAGAACAAGGGTCGTTTTTCCAACTCCAGGCACTCCCGTTACAAAAATCTTCATGGCACCACCAGAATCTTTTAACATTGCTTAAAAATTAAAAAATTGTGGAAATCAAAGATGTGTCAGCTGTTGTTTTCTTCGCCACTATCATTATTGTGGTCTTCGTGGTGCCTCTCTTCATGATGATTCTCTTCCTTGTGCTCTCTGCTTTCTTTGTGATGCTTTTCTTTTTCCTCCCATCTTGCCCTTATGAGCTCCTTCTCACTGTGATACCTTGTTTTTATCATATCCCTAAGCTGAGCTAAAAGCTGCTTAGCTAACTCATAGTTCCCATTATCATATGCTTGTTCTACTTGTTCCAATAGGCTTTTCTCCTCAGTTACATTGAATCCAAGCTCTTCAAGTCTCTCAATTATGTCTTCGAGTTTTTCCAGCTGTATCTTAAGCTTCATAGTTTCATTTTTGTGCATCATTACCTGCATCTCCTCACTGCCCATTTTTATGACGACCTCTGCAATTGATTTGGCTGCGATTGCAAGTCCGTACGCTTTTCCATATTTCGTTTCATTATATGCCTCTTTAGCTTCTTGGAGATGATCCTTTGCCTTCTCAAGGAGTTTTTCGGCGGCAGGAATAGAGGTGTTTGCAATTAATGATTCAGCAAGGGCTGTTCTGTTCTCCGCAATTTGAATAGCGAGCAAGGCATCTTCTGCGGATATGGTTGCATTTTCACAAGTTACATTGGCGTTAAGCTTTTCACGGACTCTTTCCATGACTTTTTCTGTGATATTCTCTGAATATGGAGTGTTTATTATAATGACCGCTGTGGTGTTCAGCAAATTGAGTATTTGAGTCTGATTTTCAAAATTGTCCTTGTCCACATAGATTATGATTGTCCTTCCCGTTATGTTTTCAGCTTTTCTAATTGCCGTTACATCTTCTCCGTAAACGATGACAACTTTAACGTTTTTCATCAATTCTGAATAGTTTTCAAATAAATACTGAAGCACTGCAAGGTTGGTTTCATATCTGTTTGCCCCCCATCTCCTGACATATGGTATTCCAAGATCTTGGAGGTCACTTAGATATTGATCAACTACCGCATTGGGGCCTCCGATTACAAGAACTAAGTCCGGGGCTCTTGCAACGATCTCTGACGTAACATTTGGGTCGTAAACTCCCCACGGTGTTACGACCACAGATGCATTTAGGTACTCGGCAATTTTCTCAGCCAGAGCATGGTCAGCTTCATTATCACTTACCAAGATAACCAAATTTAAGCTGGTTGTTGTTCCACTCTGAGCCTTTGATAAGGGTGCTGCACTCGCTAAAACCAAAAACCCAAACAAGAGAGCAAGTGTCTTTTTCCACATCATATGTCTTCACCTCACTTATTTTTACTGAATAAGTTGTATTTAAGCTTTTTTCACGAAATCGTCAATTACCATTCACGTTTGTTTACAAAAAAGCCCTCATATCTCCTTTTGTCCTTTTTATCGTTAACAACCGTTTTTAATCGTTTATTATTGTTTAACCTCAAAAATAATGTCTGTTTTTGGGGATTTAGTGGTCAATTACAGCAAGTCCCTGCTATATTCGTCACATCTTTGATTTTTGAATTTATGAATAACAAAGCTTAAATCAGAAATTTGAGAAGTTCATTGGGTGGTGAAGATGAAGTTTAAGTACAAGCCAGAGGAACTTACCAAGCTCCCAAGGAGTGTGGAGTATAAAGATAAGAGGGTTTACCTCATTGATCAGAGGCTCTTACCCCGGGAGTTTAAGGTTATATCTCTAAGCACTGTTGAGCAGGTTGCAAAAGCTATAAAGACAATGCAGGTGAGAGGTGCTCCAGCTATAGGGGCGGCAGCTGCTTTTGGTTTAGCCCTATATGCGGAGAGGAGCAAGGCAGAAACAAAGGATGCGTTTTTTGAGGGGTTTTACAGGGCATATGAAATTCTGAAAAACACCCGTCCGACAGCGGTGAACCTTTTCTGGGCTCTCAATAGAATAAAAAACCTTGTCGAAGAACATAGAGAGGACAGCTTAGATGAAATAAAACGCCTGATAGTTGAGGAAGCTCAGAAAATAGCGGATGAAGATGTTGAGGCAAACCTGAGGATGGGACATATTGGTGCCGAAATTCTGCCAGAGGGGAATGTATTGACGCATTGTAACGCTGGAAGCTTGGCAACTGTTCATCTCGGCACTGTTGGTGCTGTTTTAAGGGTTATGCACAAAGAAGGAAAGCTTAACCTTCTTTGGGTTGATGAAACAAGACCTGTTCTTCAAGGTGCCCGCTTATCTGCTTGGGAGTATCACTATGATGGTATCCCACTCAAGCTCATTGCCGATAATATGGCTGGCTTTGTAATGCAGCAGGGAAAGGTTGATGCCATAATTGTTGGTGCCGATAGAATCGTTGCAAACGGTGACTTTGCAAACAAGATTGGAACTTATACTTTGGCGGTATTGGCTAAGGAGCACGGGATTCCATTCTTTACAGTTGCACCGCTATCAACAATTGACATGAGCCTTAAGAGCGGCAAGGAGATACCGATTGAAGAGCGCAGCAGGGAGGAAGTGCTGACATGCGGCGGCTGTAAGATTGCTCCAGACGTTGATGTCTACAACCCAGCTTTCGATGTTACACCTCACAAGTATCTGACGGCAATAATAACAGACAAAGGCGTTGTTTATCCTCCATTCGAGAGGAACTTAAAGAAGTTGTTTGAGGATTTGGTTTTGGAGGATAAACTTTAATTCCCATACATCTTTCTTTATTCTGGTGATGCTCATGCAGTTCTTCAGCTTAAAGACAAGGATAGTTTTAGGGGAAGGAAGCTTGGTCTACATAAAGAGCATTGCTAAGAAGCACAGCAGAGTTTTAATATTCTCAAGCAAATCAATGAGGGTTCACGGATTTTTAAATGAGGCGATGAACTATGTGGAGGATGCAAATGCAGAGGTTGAAGCAATAACAGGAG
>JALTMZ010000106.1 GCA_027001105.1 Thermococcus sp. | reverse complement strand
ATCTTATGGTTGTTGAAGATGAGGTTTTTAATGACCTACAAACAAACGGCATTATTGGGCCGCATTCCAAAATGCTTGGCCCAGTGGCTGATGGAGGAAAAATAGTATTCCTTACTGCCCCAGGATGCTGGGGGCCAATGATAACCCCAATCATTAGAGGAGGGCATGAGGTTAATGTTCCAGTTGCGGTAGAAGGCGCAAAGGTTGGGGATGGCATTGTCATAAAAATAAAAAGCATAAAGGTTCTGTCAAAGGCAGCCTCTTCTGGTGTTGACACGACAAGGGAGGGGAGCTTTGTAGGAGACCCATACGTTGCAAAGAAGTGCCCCTCTTGTAACGAACCTTGGCCAGAATTTGAAGTTGAGGGAATTGGGGAAGATGCCGTAAGATGTAAGCACTGCGGCTCTCCTGCATCGCCATTCAAAATGGTGAACGGCTATACAATGGTCTTCGATCATGGATTGGGAATCGGAGTTACTGTTGACAAAAAGACTGCCGAGGAAATAGCTAAGAATGCATGGGAATGGCATGCTCTGCCTAAAAATTCAAAACAAGTCCCAATTCTCATCTTTGCAAAAGCAGATATTGTTGGAGTGCCTTCAAGAATTCGCCCATTTTTGGGCCAATTAGGAACAGTGCCTGCAGTGGATATTCCAGATTCTCATAATGCTGGTGACTTTGGCTATTTCCTAATAGATGCACCCCATCCATATGCAATTACAAAAGAAGACTATGAGACAAAATTGACTGATGGACACTTGGATGTTGATGCGGTTAGGGAAGGTACCATAGTAATAGCTCCAGTGAAAGTGGACGGGGGAGGAGTTTACGCGGGAGATGCTCATGCAATGCAGGGAGATGGAGAAGTCGCTGGACATACAACCGACGTAACTGCAGAGAGTGTTGTGGAGGTATCAGTTGTGAAGAACATCAACCTTGATGGTCCGATACTCCTTCCACCAG
This sequence comes from Thermococcus sp., assembly GCA_027001105.1. Lineage (GTDB taxonomy): Archaea > Methanobacteriota_B > Thermococci > Thermococcales > Thermococcaceae > Thermococcus_B. The sequence continues at coordinate 4,212 of JALTMZ010000106.1, read as the reverse complement.
AAGAAGACCTGCCCCCATTAGCTAAACCGTGGAAGAAGGATGAATGGGATAATGTTCAAAAGCTCGCAAAGAGGTTTGGCATTGAAGTTGAGCCAGTTGCTCCGGTGCAGATAATTGGATCGGGCCCGAACATAAATGATGCTGCGATGGATGGCTTTAAGAGGGCTGCAAAGCTCTTTGGTATAAGCGTTGAAGAAGTTAGGAACAGGGTTACCATAAGCGGGGCAGTTGAAATTGGAAGATTGCCGGGGATAGTCCAAGTTTCTATGCAAGTTCCGCTTCGGCTGTTGGAGAAACTCGGCATTGATGAACTCGTTGTTAAGCATTATGGCTTGCCATTCTGACTGAAACTTTTTCTTTTTTAGCTCGAAGTAACTCAGTAGTAGAATTCGATAATAGAAACAAAATCTGCTTGCTATAAGTGTAGAATGCTGAATACTTCTTGCTCTATGATAAGTTATAAATACAAGTTTTGTCAACTTTATTTTGACTGTTCTTCAAATCAGAGTTACGGGGGAGGTGAGGTTATGGATAGGGAAGCTTCTGAGTTGAGAGCGCTGTTGAAAATGATTAGGGATTTTGGGGGTAGTGCTTCTTGGCCAGTTCTTGTGAACAACTGCAGCAAGTATGGGATTCCGCTCCTTGATTTAAAGCCTTTGCTGGAGATTGCCAAGCAGAGAGGGCTTATCAAAGAAGAGGCGGGAGTTTACAGTTTGGTTAGAGTTGTGAGGCTTTGATATTGTTGATGAAGTCTGTAAGTGATTTGGATAGTACTCAAAGAATAATAAAAACAATATTTAGGACATTTGAAATATTTTGAAAAGTCCCTTACTCAAATCCTTGTAGTCTGCAAATGAAAAAGAATTTCAAAAGAGAGTAGCTTCCTCTTTTTCTGAGATCTTCATTGTATAACATTTTGTCCTGAAACCTGGAAGTAGGGACTTTGGTATTACTACGGTCTCTTTAAGACCTTCAGGTGTCATTTGGGATGTAAACTCTATAATCTGATCACTTAGGCTATACAGCCATGCGGTGATGTGGTGTGGAACTGCTTCTCTGTTCAGCAGTGAAATCGTCACCATATTCAGTTTCTTTAATTCCCCTTTTTCGAAACTTGCCAACGATGCCTTAATGGTATTGTTCATGAAACGCTCTCCAAATTCGTGATAGAGACCTTCTAATGTTGCTACGAGCCCCACGATTATTTTATCTTTCGGAATTTTGGTTGCAAGTTCCTGATAAAGCCGTATTAACTTTGGAAGAGCTGTTTCGTCACTCCAGTCTTTTATCTGATAAACATATGATTCGTCTTGTGGGATATCGTATTTTGATCCGAGTATGTCAATTATGTAGAGATTCCCTTTACCTCCTTCCTCTTCAAAATCAATGCCAAGGTATCCCGCTCTTAATTTAAGCTTGGAGAGGGGTAATGTTGTATTGAATATCACTCCAACTCCAATCTGATTTAACAGATTCTTGAATATCTTTAATGCAAGTACCCATCCTAAGGATCTCCTGTCATAGGAAATCAGCAGATTTCCTCTGTTAATTAATCCTCCTCCCAAGGCGGCATCTATCTCGGGCAATCCTGTCTTAATTACCTTTTTCATCATTAAGTCACCTATTGTTACTATTGTAGCTTATCACATAAAAATTTATTTATCTGATTTTTTCAAAAACTTGCAGCAATTATAAGGCTTCTAAAAAATAACAAAACCCTGAAGGGGAATTTAATAGATCATCATGTTTTCTATAGTGCAAAGATCTGCTAAAAGCAATCAAACGATATATTGCATTTGAGAGAAAAGGCAGCTATACTTCAGGTAAAATTGTTATGGGGCCGGGGCCGGGATTTGAACCCGGGCTAGGGGATCCACAGTCCCCTGTGCTAACCAGGCTACACCACCCCGGCCACTTCCAGCTTAACTTTTTGGGATATCTTTATAAAGTTTTCGCCAAAATACATCAAAGAACAAACCTCAGGGCATTTAATCTAATTTAACCTGGAATTTATAGAGTTTTAAATCAGCTGAGCTGTGAGGGGTGAAATCGGAATGAAAGCCAAGAGAGAAGCCCTCCGAAGTTTGTTCACAGCAATAAGAGAGAAAAAAGTTGATGAGGATATTACTGATCTACTCATGCTAATCAATTCAATTAAGGGCGTTTACACCACAAGCTCATGCTCCGGTAGAATTGGAATCATAGAGGAGCCTGATTTAGGAGCCAAACCATTAAGCAGGTGGCTCATAAAGGAGCACAGACCAATAACATTTGAGGAGGCAAAAGAAAGTCTAAAGAAAGCTCAAAGGGGCTTCATCTTCCTAAAATCTCAGCCACCAATTTTCCATATAGTTGCAGAGAGCTTTAATGTGGCTAAAAAGCTTCATGAACTTGGTTTGGCCTCTGGCTTTAAATATACAACATTCAAAGCTGTGAAAGAGAGAATTCTTGTAGAGATAAACGGAACCGAGTATCTGACGGCACCTTTGGGGAAAGATGGTAAAGTGCTGGTTGATGATGAGTATCTCAAATTTGCTGTTGAGTTGGGTAATTCAATGCTCATCAGGGCAAAATCTCGCCTCCCGAGGCTTAAAGAAAACTTTGAAAAGCTGAAAGATGAACTTGGCGAGGATGAGCTGTTTTGGGAGATCAAAAGTAAATTTTAAAGTTTGAAGAATGAAATAGTTTGCTTTCAAGGGTCGTGAGGGCGTAGCATCTCATTTTTTAAGGATAGTATTAGACCCTGGCTTTCATATTCAAATCTGAAATTCTTAATGTGTTCATTCTCCATTGCGCGATAGCGCACTTACAGTTGAACATTCTCAAAACAGCACACAAGAATGAAAGCACAGGTAAAAAATGAAATAAAAAGATACACGAACCTTGATCAAACTTCGCGTAGGCGAAGTTTGCTTCACTCCTCTCTAAATGCTCCGTACTTCTTCGGGTCGTAGAATGGTGGTGAAACAGTTACCGCTTTCTTCTTCTGTCCTCTGATCTCTACTTCAATCTCAACTCCAGGAACAGCATATTCTGGTTTAACGAATGCAATTCCAATTCCTATGCCTAAGAGCGGTGACATTGTACCGCTCGTGACTTCTCCAATCTCTTTTCCGTCTTTGTAAACCTTATAGCCGGCTCTTGGAATGCCCTTGTCAACCATCTTGAAGTGCACCATCTTGCTCGGCAGTCCTCTCTCTTTCTGCTTGAGTAGAGCCTCTTTTCCTATGAACTCCTTGTCCCAGAAGATCGCAAACTCCAAGTTTGCCTGAAGTGGAGTAACCTCATCAATGTCCGTGCTCAAAAGCTGCAGCTCTTTCGTCTCGTTTCCATAGAGTGTATATCCGGCTTCCAACCTGAGTGTATCTCTCGCTCCGAGTCCACAGGGCTTTATGCCGTATTTAGCCCCAACTTCAAGAATCTTCTCCCAAACGTAGAGGGCCTTCTCCGGCTTCCCCCTCTTCTCTGGATCGGGATGATATGGATTTGCATCCTCAAAGTAAACCTCAAATCCGTTCTCACCTGTGTAGCCGCTCCTTGAGAGAATCATCTTTATCCCATCAAGTTCAACCTCTTTAGCTTGGAACCACCAGAGCTGGTTTATGTCGATTCCAAAGAGCTCCATGGCTATGTCCTTTGCTTTGGGCCCTTGAATTGAGAACATTGCCATATCGTAGGTTTTGTTCTCTATCTCCAAGTCCAGTTCGGTGTATTGCTCAATTGCCCTCTTAATGCTAATGAACCACGCGTAGAGCTTTTCAAAGGCATCGCTGTCACAGACCATCATGTATGTATCGTTGCCCATATTGAAGACCAAAGTTTCGTCCTTAACAGCCCCTCTTTCGTTCAGAACGAGTGTATAAGTTCCGCTTATAGCTGGGGGTTTTGAGATATCGTTTGTTGTAACGTACTGGAGAAACTTTAAGGCATCTTTACCCTTAAAGATGATTTCTCCCATGTGTGAGACGTCAAAAATCCCAACGCCATTTCTAACAGCCAAATGCTCCTCTTTTATGCTTGAATACCAGATTGGCATCTCCCAGCCAGCAAACTCCTCAACCTTCTTAGCATGTGCTTTATGCCAGTCAAAAAGGTGAACCCTCTTCATGATACCACCCAAATTGAATTGCTTCGATGATAATATAACCCTTTTCATTATGCCGAAATTTTTAAAAACTATAATCTTGATTATATAATTATGATTAGAAAATT
>JALTMZ010000105.1 GCA_027001105.1 Thermococcus sp. | reverse complement strand
ACCCAGAGCCTTTTTCTTATTAATCTCACATACCATCTGCTTAAGTCCTCAACGACGAAGTCATAGATTCCCCTTGTCGCTCTTGTAAGATAAAATGTCTCTATTCCATTCGTAACAGTTTCAACTAAGCTGTTCACCCTGCTTAGAATCCACTTGTCCTCTTCTCTGAAAGGCAGCTCTTCTGGGTTGACTTTCTCTGGTTCAAACTTGTCAAGGCTCATGTAAGTCGCTGCAAGTATGTAGACGTTCCAGAGTATGTTCAACATACGCTTAACCTGAGCTAATCCCTTCCAGCTGAATCTCAAGTTCTCCCAAGGGGTCGTTGCCCAGAGCATGTAAAAGCGGAAAGCGTCTCTTCCCTCTTTTTGTACAACTTCCTCTGGCCTTATGATGTTTCCAAGGCTCTTGCTCATCTTGTCTCCTTTTTCATCGAGAACATAACCGTGCATTGCAACGTGTCTGTAGGGGACGGTGTCAAAAGCGATTACGGAGGCAGCTTGCTGAGAGTAGAACCATTTTGTGACTTGGTCTTCACCCTCAACTATGAAGTCCGCAGGCCAGAGCTTCTCAAACAGCTCTTTTTCCCTTGGATAGCCGAGAGAAGCCCATGAGGCTATTCCACTGTCAAACCACACGTCGAGGACGTCTTTTATGCGTTTCATTTCTTTGCCGTTCACCTTTATTATGAAGGCATCAACGTAAGGTCTGTGCAAGTCTTCTGGGCCAAGTTTCTCTTCTATGACTTTGAGCTTTTCTTCATAGCTCTCTGGAAGCTCAATCCTTTCACCGTTCACTTCAAGGGCAACTGCTAATTCGACAAGCTCTCTAAAGCTGCCCACAATGTATATCTCCCCATCATCACTCTGCCATATTGGCAATGGTATTCCCCAATATCTTTGACGGCTGATGACCCAGTCTCCGCTGTCTCTGACGCCGTTGTCAAACCTTATCTTAACCCAATCTGGATACCACGTAACCTTCTCGTCGTTTTCCTTGATTATCTGGTCCTTCACTTTGCTGACCTTAAGGAACCACTGCTCTGTTGCCCTGAATATGAGAGGAGTCTTACATCTCCAGCAGTGGGGATACTTGTGCTCTATGATCCCAGCTTTCACGAGAAGTCCTTTCTCTTTGAGATACTCTATTATCTCTGGGTCTGCATCCTTGACATAAACGCCTTTCCACTTGCCCTCTACATATCTTCCCTCATCGTCCAATGGAGAGTAAACTGGCAGTCCATATTTTCTTCCAACCTCAAAGTCCTCCTCACCGTGACCTGGAGCAGAATGAACTAATCCCGTACCTTCTCCGAGTGTTACGAAATCACCAAGAATTACGCGGTGGGCCCATTCATATTTCTCTCTAAACTCCTTTTGTCTTGGATATTCCTCAAGGAATACGTGGACGTATCTAAGTCCCTCAAGATCTTTTCCTTTAAACTCCTCAACAACCTCTCCTTCAACCCCTATCTCCCCAAGGACTTTATCCACAAGAGCTTTTGCGAGATACCAGTACTCCTCTTTGCCATCAAGTTCGACCTTAACTTTAGCGTAATCATATTCCGGATGTGCCGCAACTGCGAGATTAGCTGGCAGAGTCCATGGTGTAGTTGTCCAGATTAGGAGATACTCATTCTCCTTACCTTCAAGTGGGAATTTGACATATATGCTTGGATCTTCCCTTATCTTATACTCTCCCCTGACCTCATGCTCTGCCAAAGCTGTCTCACATCTTGGACACCAGTGAAGAACCCTCATGTCTTTCTCAAGCAAACCCTTCTCCCAGGCTTTCTTAAGGGTAAACCAAGCTGATTCAATGTACTCATTCTTTATTGTCATGTATGGATCGTCCCAATCCATCCAAACGCCGAGCATCTTAAACTGCTCGGTCATTATCTTGAGGTTTCTGAGTGCAAATTCCCTACACTTCTTTATGAAGTTATCAACGCCAATTTTCTCCTCTATATCTTTCTTTATCTTCAGTCCCAAAGCCTGCTCTACTTTAACCTCAATTGGAAGACCATGCATGTCAAAACCTGGCTGTCTCCTTACGTTGTAACCCTGCATTGTCCTAAAGCGTATCACCATGTCCTTGATTATCTTGTTCCAAGCTGTACCGAGGTGTATTGCACCGCTGACGTATGGGGGCCCATCCAAAAAGTAGTACTTCGGCCCATTGGCTCTGCTCTGCTTTACCTTTTCGTATATGTTGTTTTCAGCCCAAAACTTCTCCATCTTTTCTTCCAATAGTTGGGCGTTGTATTCTCTAAATTCTGGTTCCTTTATCATGGTAAAAACCTCCCAAAGTTTATAGAACAAACTAAGCTAACAGAACAGCCCAAGTTATCATGGGCGAAATGCAAAGCTGAGGATAAATAAATCCCCCCTCATGGGCATCGCACCATTTTTGTGGAACTTTACTTATAAGTTTTTTGGAACAATATTAGTTTTAGAAGAAGTGGGAAACATTTACAACAATTAAAACAAAAATAAAGATGTCAAGATTTCTCCTCGACTTGCCTTTCCTCTTCTGGCTCTCCCTTCCTCCGGCTTTCGTTCTTAATAACCTGAATCACATAGTCAATGAACTTTCTAACTTCTTCAAGCTCTTCATCTGGTATGTCTTGGATTTTCTTATTTTTGGTCTTGTAGGTGAGAAGTTTGAGCAATGCTAACCTTCCTAAAGCCGTTTTTGTGCTTATCTCCCCTTCCTTCCAATCTCTCCAAATTGCGTTAGCTATACCATAGAACTCAGGTATGCTGTCCAACCCTGGATCACCGTAGTCAATGACTTCTTTTCCTAAGTATTTGTACCTCCTTTCCTTTTCCTCTTTTGTAAACTCTTTAGTTCTCTCCTTAATATACTGATGCACCATTTTTATCACCTCTATCACAAAGTTCGATCTAAATGTTTATTAACTTTTTGTTGTTAAAAATTTGATTTCAGATAAGCTTATAAGGAGTACATTAGATTTGCATCTAAACATTAATACACTGGTGAGAATGCATGATCGAAGTACTTAAACTGCTCATAACGTTCGCCTTTGTAATAATTCTTATTCGCTTAAAGATCCATGTGGGAGTCTCAATATTTGCTGGCTCGATCTTGCTGGGAATCCTTTTTGGTTTGACGCCACTGGAACTCATTAAAGCTTTTTACCACTCTTCAACTGCCTGGAGCACAATAAGGTTAATTTTAATTATCGTATTCATAATGGCAATGACAAACGTCTTTTCTCAGATTGGATACCTCAAAGACATGGAGAAAGCCATCAAAGAACTGTTTCCTAAAGCAAAATACTCCCTTGCAATGCTCCCAGCTTTAATCGGGCTGATGCCAATGCCTGCTGGTGCCTTAGTTTCAGCTCCAATGATCGAGGAAGTCGCAAATAAGCTCAGCTTAAAGCCGGAAGAAAAAACCCTCGTAAACTACTGGTTTAGGCATGTGTGGGAGTTTTCTTGGCCAATGTATCAGGCAATAATAATCGCATCGGCAATCTTAGGAATAACTGTCAGAGAGTTCAGCACCAAGATGTTTCCGCTGACGATTCTCATGATTCTCATCGGGTACTTCTTGATCTTACGTCCAATTAAGGATGAAAGCATCAAAAAGGGTAAGAAGAATGAAGGGGTAAAGCTCCTGCTGAAGACAACCTATCCGATTTTGGTGATAATCTTGATTTCTATTGTACTGGGCTACGACATGATCTATGGTGCGTTTATAGGCCTTATGTCAGCATTGATACCGCACTTCAATAAGCTCAACAAAAAAGAAATCATAAAACATGCATTTCAGCCAAAGATAATTTTTCTCCTTTTGGCTGTAATGTACTTCAAGTACCTTTTACAAATCACCAATGCAGTTGAGGCTCTACCTAAAGCCATTCTCGAGCTTAACCTGCCAGTGGTCTTTGTTATAATATTAACACCATTTATTGTGGGTTTGATGACAGGGATAAGCTTTGCTTATGTAGGAATGGCATTTCCACTTCTGCTCCCCTTCTTTACGGGGTTTGATAAAATAGCCCTTGCATATCTCAGTGGTTATATGGGAATGCTATTCAGTCCAGTACATCTTTGCCTGGTCTTTTCAGCTGAATATTATAAGGCAGAGCTGAGAAATGTATACAGAAAGCTTTTAGTTCCCGGAACAATTCTTTTTACAGTGGGAGTATTGTATACCATCTTCCTGAGGCGATGATTTAACTCCGGAAAACCTGAGGGGTGATGAAGTCCAGCCCTAATGAGCCGAAATTGTTTAATATCCTAAAGTCGTAATAAGTCATTGTGAGTGATAGTATGGATAAAATGTTTCTCAATATGGGAAGAGGGCTTAGTCTGGTAATAAAACTTATCGCAGCGTTGTATCTGCTTTACATTGCAAGAACCAGGGACAGAAAATCCGCTTTAATCTGGGGATTAGCATGGCTGTCTGCAGCACTCTCAATTTTGTTCGACATTACCGAAGTTAACTATTTAAACTCACTCTTTGAAGCACTCTTTGCATCACTGCTTTTCTGCGGGGTGCTTATGATCATAAACGAAGAAGCATTTTACTTTTTCACTCCGGGCTTTTACTACGTGGCATCAGTACCTTTTATAATAACCCTCTATCTGATTGGTATCATGCATTTTGGAGAGAGATCGGAATGGATGATGATTATGGGAGTTCCTTATGGACTCTCTGGGTTCTACATACTCCTCTCTGGAATTCTTATACTACCCTTCTCGAGGGTATACCGCAAAAAAGCAACATTTCTTGCAGTATCTCTTATTCTATATGGGGCACATGAAATGGATTATCCCCTTCTGAGACCGGTTTCATGGTTTGCTCCCATAGGGTTCTTATTAGGTGCCATCTTTACGTTTATGGTGTCCTATTCTGTAATCCAATTTGTGAGAACCGAGAGATTTCAAGAATTTCCAAAGAAAAGAAAATATGAAAAGCTTGAAGGGGAAATAGAAACCGGGGTCTTAATTATAGGCGAAGAAAGATACAGGGAGATAAGAGAAACACTCCAAAATACTGAAGTTCTCGCTTTTTTAAGGGATCTATCAAATGTTCCTGAAAAGTGGGAGGTATATTTCATAACCCACATCACGGGAAAGGAATTCAAAACAATATCCCCTACCAATTTAGCAAAAATGGTGGAGCTTGTAAACAGATATCTTCGCAGTATGGCAAAGATAGAACAGAGAGGAATAATAATCATTGACTGCCTTGAGTATCTCATAATGTATAACAGCTTTGAATCAATTGTCAAGTTCCTCAGTTTGTTAAGAGATTTCGTTTTGATGTATGGAGGAACCTTGATACTCGTGACAAATCCATCGGTATGGTCAGAAAAAGAGTGGGCACTGCTGAAGAGGCTTTTGAGTTAGTGTACCCTCCCCGACCGACCCCCGGTCATTTTGTCCCGGGGGCGTGAGTGGGGAGGGCCAAAAGTTTATATGCATGGAAAAATTTAAGGCTTTTCACATGGTGATGACGATGAGCTTAGAAAACACCATAGCCAAACTCTTCGCTCTTGGGGCAGATTTGAGTACAAGAAATGCGGTGAGAATGGCACTTTCTCTCATAAGTGAAGACGAGGAACTCACAGATCAAATTTATGTTGAGCTTAAGAATAAGGCATATAAGGAGGACTTTGCAAAGGTACCCGTCCAAAAAAGAGCTGTTTTCATACCTCAATGCCTAAGAAATATCAAAGAATGTCCTGCAGAATTTGATAGTTATGGATGGAAATGCACCAAATGCGGAAAGTGCGTAATTGGAGACATCATAGAATACGGAGAAAAGCTTGGCTACAGACAGTTCTACATAACCCCCGGGGGAAGTCTGGTCAAGAAGATCCTCAAAGAGAAAGTTCCAAAGGGAGAAATAAAAGCCGCCATTGGAATAGCATGCTGGCCTGAGCTGGCAGAAGCTGCAGAAAAGTTGGCACCTCTAAAGATCCCCCTTCAAGCGGTCCCCCTGCTGAAGGCTGGCTGTATAAACACAATTGTTGATATTGAGAGGGTTAAGGATGTTCTCAGGATAGGCATAGCAGATGGTGAAGAAAAAGCAGAACTTTCTGCAAGCATGATGCGAAAGCCTGCTGTAAGCTAATCTCTTTCATTTCTTATCTCGTTCCATATTGCCCCAAGTATGAGAGCAGCACCCGCGTAGCCCTTTAAAGTTAAAACTTCTCTGATAGTTAATAAAGCAGATATATGTCCAAATATAGGCTCTGCTGAATAAATCAATGCCGCTCTGTGAGCTTTGGTCTCCTTCTGATACTTGATTTGAAGGGTGAAGGCAATTACCGTAGCAAATATCGATGTATAGAGAATGCCCAGCCAGGGGAGATATCCGGAAGGATACCTTATGCCCTCAAAGATGATAGAATATATCAACGAGAACATAAAGTTCCAGAATATCTGCCAGAATGCTAAACTTAGGTAGTCCCTCTCCCCGAATTTTTGAACCAAAACTATCTGGAATGCAAAAGAAAGTGCACATAAAACTGTTAGCAGATCTCCTTTGTTGAACTTTAAACTTGCCCCAGAGATTAAATAGAGCCCCATAACTGCGAAAATTAACGAAACAAAATCCCTAAGCTCAAGCTTATCTTTAAGAATGAAATAAGCTATAAACGGAGTAAAAACGACATAGAGAGATGTTATAAAAGCTGAGTTAGATGCTGTTGTATATTTTAAGCCAATGATTTGAAACCCATGCCCAAAAAACAGTGTCATACCCAAAATGAAGCCCTCTTTAATTGTATCGGTCTGCAAAACCCTATTCCTAAATATCAGGAGCATCAGAAGAGAGGCAATACCAAAACGATATGCTAAAAAGAGAATCGGAGAGACATAATCAAGACTGACTTTCATTGCTGGAAATGTAAACCCCCATATTGCAGTTATTCCCAAAAGTACAAGTTCTGCCTTTTTCATCAAAGCAGCCTCCAAGCTCCATTATATAAAGATATTTTTAGATCTCAGTTTAAACGCTCTGATTTACGTAAGGAATATATACCCAATCCGCATAAAAATATTTTCAGGTGTTGCCAATGAGCGAAGAAGCAAAAAGTGAAGAAAGGATATGGATACTCATAACTCCCCACAAATGCAGCGGCTGTAGGCTGTGTGAGGTTGCATGTTCTCTTGAGCATGAGGGAATAATATGGCCTGAGGCTTCTCGCATAAGGATCTACGAGCTCTTACCTGGTGTGAACGTCCCTCACACATGTGTTCAATGCCCTGATTATCCCTGCGTCAATGCCTGCAACTTCAGTGCATTAGCTGTTGACGAAAACACAGGGGCAGTTCTTGTTAACGAGGAAAAGTGCACAGAGTGCGGAGCCTGTGTTTTGGCATGCCCAGGGAAAGTTCCAAGAATTCCGGCAGGAAAGGGCAGCGTCGTTATCTGCGATCTATGCGGTGGAAGTCCAAAATGCGTTGAAGTATGTCACGAAGCTGGTCACGACGCTTTAACGCTTGTTAGAGGTAACTACCGCTCAATATACAGGACATTCGCAAAAGAACCGGTTGAAAAGAGCATGGACTTAGCGAGAAAAATGTATGGAGAAGAGTTTGTGAGGTGAGAAAATGTACGGATATGCCGGAAAGCTTATTGATGTTGATTTAAGCAGGGATAAGATAGAGATCATCGAAATTGATGAAGAAACACTGAAAAAGTTCTACGGAGGAAGGGGATTAGGTACATACATCCTCTGGAAAGAGCTTGGAGAAAAATGGGAATATGTTGACCCTCTTGGCGAAGAAAACCTTCTGCTCATTTTAACGGGACCTTTAACGGGTTATTACCCAGGTATAAAAACTGCCGTGGTATCTAAGTCCCCAGAAAGCAATGGTGTTGTTGGAAGTGTTCTAAGCAGTGAGGTAGGAATTGAGCTCAAAGCTTCTGGATATGACGGGATAATAATCAGGGGAAAAGCAAAAGAGCCAGTTTATCTTTTCGTCAATGATGATACAATCGAAATCAGAGATGCAAGCAAATACTGGGGGATGAACGGTGTTGAAGTCGTTAAGACATTAACAAAAGATGTTCATGAAGAGCTGAAGAAGAAGGAAAAGCTCAAGGGTGTTCCAAAAGAGCCAGCAATTATGTATATAGGCAGAGGAGGAGAAAACAAAGTCCGCTTCGCTGCCATAATGGCGAAGTTAATGCACGCTGCCGGATATGGTGGTTTTGGGGCTGTTATGGGAAGCAAAATGCTCAAAGCAGTTGTAGTCAAGGGAGGCAAGGCTTTACCTCCAGTTTATGATAGGGAGAAGTTCAAAACCATGCTGAGGGAATTTCAAAAGGAGCTTTTAACGCTTACAACGTTCAGACAATGGGGAACTGGAGCTGGTGGTTACAGTGTTGGAAAGGATCGGTCAAGCCAGCCGGTGAGAAACTGGCAGGAAGAGTATCATGACAACGAAGAAATCAGTGTTGTAAACTTTGAACTTAAAGCATGGATAAAGAAGTACTGGGCAGATTACGGCTGTCCAGTGAATTGTATGAAGATCTCATATCTGAGATATGGTCCCTATAAAGGTTCAATCACAGATGCCCCCGACTATGAACTCATGGCATACATGGGAACCAATTTGGGAATCTTTGAGCCGGAAAAGATCGTGTATCTATCTTATCTGGTTGACGAATACGGCCTTGATGGTATAAATGCCGGCAATGTTTTAGGATTTGCCGCTGAACTATATCAAAGGGGCATTCTGACAAAAGACGATCTGGGATTTGAGCTTAAGTGGGGAGACGAGAAAGCGTTTGCAAAACTTCTCGAAATGATCGTAAACAAGGAAGGGATAGGAAAGATCCTCGCCGAAGGGACTTACAGAGCGGCATTAAAGATAAGCGAAATGAAGAGTTCTGATGCCCTCAGATATGCAGTCCACGTGAAGGGAATCGGTGTGGGGGCACATGGAATACGAAGCGATTTGGACTACACCAAGGACATAAGCTATGCAGCATCCGTCCAAGGAGGTGATCACACAGCAACCGCGGGTCTTCCCGCGAGAAGCTATGAGGGCGAATTAGTTAATGCATTTTACGACTCTGCCGTGATATGCATGTTTGTTACAAAGCCAGGCTTTGAGCGTATTTTGGAGTTCGGAAACGCTGTTACTGGCTTTGATTTAACTCCAGAGAAGTGGTTCAACGAAGCAGGCTTAAGGATAATCCATCTACAGAGAATTCTCCTTTTGCTTGGAGGGCCAGATGTCTACTGGGATCCAAGAAAAGACGATGACAATCCACCAAGATTCTATGAACCCCTGCCAAGCGGTCCGGTGAAGGGGAAAGCACCAACAAAAGATGACATTAGGGGGAAGCTCAAGCAGTATTATCAGGAGATCGGCTACGATGAAAACGGTATTCCAAAGGAGGAAGTCTTAGAAGAGCTCGATATAGGAGAAGCTAAGAGGGAAGTTAAAAGAATCAAAAGGCGTTTAGGGCTTTAACTTTTGGTTTAGAAAAGACTTTTATCCTTCCCCCTTTTCCCTTTCAGTGGTGAGAGTTATGTGGAGAGAGCAGCTTGAAAAGAGAGGATACCTTGAAAACAGTGAAATACTCATTGAGCTTACAATTGGAGGGGAATGCGGAGAATATCTTCCGAGTTTAGCCCTTTATGACAAAAAAGAGGATACATGGTACTACTTTGATAATGACATCCCTCCGGGCATGACCCAAGAGGAAGCCCTAAGAAATGCAGTTGAATTTTTTGAAAAGGTTGTGGTAGGACTTGAAAAGCCAAAGCTGAAAATATCTCCAATAAGAGAAGCACCCAAAGAAGTTTATGAAAAGTTTGAGAAGTTTTTACAGGGGTTGAGGGATGAAGGTGAAGATTAGGCTGTATGGAGAGCTCGCATTGAAACTCTCTCCAGAATTCGAAGTTGAAATCGAAGAAAATTTAACGGTTGGAGATCTGCTTAAAAAGCTGAAAATAAGCGATCAGGAATATCATATACTCGTAAATGAGAAAAAAGTTAGAAAAGACCACAGATTAAAGGAAAATGACTACATAAAGCTTTTACCAGTGGTTTATGGGGGGCTAACCTTCTCCCAATCCTACGTCCTCTCCAAAGGTTAGGGTTAAATACAGCTCAACTTTCCCATTCTCAATATTCCTGATGATCTCCTTTTCAAGTTTTTTAAGTTCTTTTTTACCAAGTCTTTTTTTGTTAGAAAGCTTCTTAATTGATCCATCTCTCCTATCATACACGATGATGTCTTCGTCAACTATAATTGGGACATAGTTAATTGGAATTCCATAAAGCTCTTCAGCATAGCGCATTTTTGATGCGAGTATATCCAGATATTTGAGTAGTTCACTCATTTTATTCCACCACAAAAGCTTAAATACTTTCGTTCTTAAAACTTTAAGATGATATTAGCTTAACTTAGATTAAATGGGGGGACCACTATGCATACCTCTCACATAACAAGAATTTCTACTGGAGTTAAAGGTCTTGATGAGCTTATTGAAGGAGGATTAATCCCTGGGAGAGTTTACTTAATCACTGGACCGCCTGGCAGTGGCAAAACAACCCTCGCATTTCATTTCTTATTGGAAGGTGCCAGACGTGGAGAAAAAGGCCTTTATGTTTCGTTAATTCAAAAACCAGAAGATGTTGTTAAAGACATGGCAAAATATGATCCCTCAATTTTTGCATATATAAAAACCTGGAAAATAATACTGTATGACTTAGGACCAGTTCTTTGGAGAGAAACAGAAAAAGTCCCCACATGGAGCAGTGTTCTTTTTAGGATTAAAGAGCTTTCAGAAACTGAGAAAATAGATAGACTTGTGATAGATCCCGTAACTGCCATTGAGTTTTCAGTATCAAACCCGGCAAGAAAAAAAGCCGAGCTTGCCAGGTTCATAAGGGCAATTGAAGATTTAGGAATAACCGCATATTTGATAGGCGAAATGACAGATATGGACAGATATACCGAAGAGCATTACCTCACAAGTGGAGTTATTATGATGCACTACTTCATGCATAAAAATAAAATGATAAGAGCAATTCAAATACTAAAGATGAGAGGAACTAAACATGATATGGATATGAAAAAAGTTGTATTCTCGGATAATGGGATCATAGTCTTTAATAAATCTCCCTTTGAAGAAGAGGTGTAGCTCTTGATAAAAAAAGAGGAGATACTAAAAAAAGCATACCAGCTGGGATATTTTGTAGGATTTTATGGACATACTGAATGGGTAAGATGGATATCCAAAGAGAAAGAGCAGATATACTCAACGGCAAAATCTCTTGGGATATACGACGAAGTGAGAAAAGCCTATGCTTTAGGAAAAGATGATGGGACAAAAAAAAGAGAGGAACTCCTCCAAAAAGGTCTTTCAATAGAGCCTCCAGAAGACCAAGAGGAGATAAAATTGATACTCAAAGGTATTACAAAAGAAGAAAAAACCGAGAAGCATTATTTACACTTTCTTAAGCTGAGCAAAATAACAGCTAAACCAGAATTTTTAACAAATACGGAACTTACTAAAAAGCCCAAATTCCTTAAATTGCCAAGATTTATAAAAGAATAAGGTGGTATCATGTTCCAAAAATTCGGCTATCACTTTCACGCATACCAGCCGGGGGATATAATCTACATTCATGACGGCTCTGGATGGGATCCAATAAAATATTCTGAAAGATTACGCCCGGTTGCACTTAAGATCAGAAATATAGAGGTTAAAGGGAGAAACTGGACAAGGGCAGTCATTAAAGCCTACGAATATGTTGATGACACGCTTTTGCTGCTTAGAAAAAACAGCGTAAGTGTTGATTTTGAGCCGTTCACACTTTACATGATACTGGAGCACAAGCCGAAGATTTACTCCCAGATTGTAGAGACGCTTCAAACTCATGTTGAAGTTGTTCCCACAGTACCATTTCACCCGATAATGCCTCATTTAAGTATTTTTGAGCAGGAGATTTTAGCTAAAGTCTCCTTTGACTTTTATGAACCTTTTATAAGGGACAAAAGCATTATCGGATTCTGGCTTCCCGAAAATGTCATAACAAGGAAAACAGCAGGAATCATTACCGAAGCAACTGAAAAAAAGGTCGTATTTCTACTTGATGAGAGGCAGTTCATAGGTTTGAATATACCTCAAGCCAAATTCTCATGCAATACATACAAGTGTGATGGAAAAACTGCCTTTGTGTTCGGCAGGGATCACCAGCTGAGCGATGCCTTTGCGTTCAACACCTTAGACGCTGAGGGCCTTATAAGGGCGGTTTCTGAAGGGAGAATTGATGTCTTTAAAGAAAACAGCAACATTCCCTATCTGGTGTTCCTCTCAAGCGACTTAGAGGCTTTGCTCAGCAATCCCCAGCAGCTTGACAAGTTTCTGAAGTGGGTTAGGGGGCTTGAAGAGAAGGGTGTTGAGGCTGTGAATGCAGTTGAATTCGTTAGGAAAAAGGTGAGCGGGGAATACAGATGCCTCCACGGTGAGTGCAGTGAGCAGTTTAAGATCAATGTTAAGGACTACTCAAGCTGGAGCGATTACTATGATCTGAGCATAGATGGGAGAACAGGGGATATGAGATGGACAGGGGTCAGGAGAGAGGACAACAGAGTAATCCACCGATGGTATAAGGGGGAAAAGGTCTCCCAGCTTTGGAAGTTTGCATTTACAAAGCTCTTCCGAGAGCTTAACAGGGCAGTTCGTTTTGGGGTTATGGATCTGATTAAAAAGTACTCACATGCTGATAGCAACAGCATAAAGGAGTTCTTAGTTAGATATGCCAGAATATTCTTCCGTGAGCACTATGAGTACTTCGACATGGACACGAGCGTTGACTATGTGACCGAACCAGTGAAGGATGCAGATCCTGCCCTCACCTTAAAGCTTGGAAGGATTTACTACATAATGCTTCTGGCAAATCATTCATGCCCAAGATTCTGGGAGAACATAGACACACGGGTAACCTTTGGAAACGTTATAGCTATAAGCAAAGCCCTGATTGAGCTGATAGAGCTTTACATGGAAGAAAACAGTGAAAGAGCGAACTTCTTACTGCTTGAATACATGAAGCTATTGGCATTTCCACAGCTCTACTACGATTATGATCTGTTCAGAATGAAGGGACTGGAAGGTTGGGAGACAAGTGAAGAAGCATGGTTTGCCTCACTTAAAAGTGAAGTCCCCAACAGCAGGTACAACGTCGTCACGAGAGCAGCGTTATATGCAGCAAAGGAGGATCTGCCAAGGGACATTAGGAGTGCAATAGAAAGTTTATACGACTTAAAACAGGCAGTTGCTGATACAGGACACATTCCAGGGGAAGTTCACGGAAAATGGGAGAACAAGGAATGGTGTGAGCATAGGGGGGTTTAGCCTTTTAAATTCCATTTTTTCCTGCTTAAGAAAAGATACGCCTCATCGCTTAGCTCTGGAGGTACAAAGTTAATTAGGATATCTGCCTGCATTACATGTTCCTTAACCTGCTTCCCCAGAGAAACTTGGTTCTTTTCCAAAAGCTCTCTGATAACATCAACTATACTCTCCTTTACCATCTTCTCTGAATACAAACGCTTCCCTCTGATCCAAACTTTCTGATTCTTTGAGTAAAACCTCAGTCCCCTCTCTGTAAAGAACTCCGGACCGGGTTTAATCTCAATTCTTGGCTTTTCAGTTCTGTCAACTTCGAGCATTATAAAGGCTTTATTTTTATAGCCCCAGTGTGCCTCAAACACTCTAAAATCTCGAAGCTCTAAGGCTTTCATAAAGCCTTTTGCACTTTTTTCAAGCTGGGGCAAAAGCAAATCATCGATTAAGTCTGGCTTCTCAAAGAGCAGAGTTACAAGCTTTGTTCCTTTTTCTCTCAAAAGCTTTTTGTAGTCCCTCTTCTGCTTCTGCCTTGGGAAAAAGAACTCCCTTGAAGGTTTCTCTAAAAACTGCTTGGCTTTGAAGTAGAAAATTCCAAATCTTTCCCAGCTTAAAGCTGAAGCAACATTCCTCCTTGGATCAACCGGGTCAATTATTATTAAAGGGACATCAGCATCAGCCTCTCGCTTTACAGTTTTCATTGCTACTTCCGGCTCTTTCTTCAGCCAGCCTTCCAAGTCAATTATCTTCTGCCTGAGCATGAAGTCGTGATTCTCAAGAACCTCAAGAAATGAGCCGTATTTTATTATCAGGAGCTCTGTAAGATATCCCGAAAACCCCTTAACATAGATCTCACTGCCATAAACATTAATGCCTTTGAAGAACCTCTTCAAAAGTCTAACTTCATCATTTCTGCCATTTAAATGCTTTAAAACCCATTCCGTGTGGAGTATTGAGCGGTCAACTGCTGTTCTCACATCCCTCCAGTTCCTTACACGATAACATGGCACCAAATCAACTTTAAATCCCTTATAAAAAGCCCTAACATAAGGATGCTCAGCATAGGCGATCTCATATTTCCCAAACTTTTCCCCAATAGCCTTTGCAAGTTCTAAACCTTTCTCTCTCAGCTCACTCAATGGAACTTCAAGAGGGAAAGCCAAAAAGAGGTCAATATCGTGATCTCCAGATAGGTATGTATCCTTGGCTAAAGAACCAACGAAATACGGCTCAACATCATAATCAAAGGTAGCAATTATCTCTTTTGCAATACCCTTAACTTCCCCCTTTACCCTCTCAACAAGCTCCCTTTCCTCCTCGCTTGGTTTGATTTCCGTAAGAACTTGGTTTAAAAGTTCTGAGAGCTCCATGAAATCACCAAGATAGAGTTAGAGAAGAAGAATAAAAACCTAATCCCTAAGCTCAAACCTTGCCAATGTTTCATAAATTGGACCTTTGGGGGTTAAGGTGCTTTTCTTCAGCTCAATTGCATCAACTCTGAAAATTCCAAAATCTTCGTTTGCCAGCTCCTTTAAAACAACGGCAAGCTCAAGCTTGTCCTTAACAAACTTCACCCTTCCTATTGTGACGTGAGCAACGAAGTCCTTATCCTTTTTAAAGCCGAGCTTTCTCAGCTCCCTTTCTATGTCGCTGGCTATGCTCTTTATAATCTCATCGCCTTCAACACCAGCCCAAATTACCCTGATGTAGTTTGGGTTTGGAAACACACCAATTCCTTTGACTCTGACATCATGCTTCTTGTATTTTGCCGCTATTTTCTGAAGAATTTCCTTTATTTCCTCAGCCTGCTCCTCACTTATTTCCCCCAGAAATTTAAGGGTGATGTGAAGATTTTCAGGCTCAACAAACTTTATTTTGGCAGTCTTCGTTCTTGCAATTTTGTCCTGAGCTTGAACAAGCTTTTCTCTAACGTTGTCGCTTATGTCAATGGCTATGAAAGCCCTCATTCCCGCACCACCACCGGGAACTCTTCCCATGGGAAGACTATCCACTTGTCAGTCCTAAACACGTAAAAATCGGGCACAACTGAAGTCCAAGGCTTCATGGCTAAACATGCAACCTTTATTTCCTTTGCGCCAAGCTTCTTAACCTCGTTTATAACCACTTCCAGCGTTTTCCCTGTGTCGCTGACGTCATCCACAATAACAACCCTCTTGCCTTTTAAGTCCCCGTGTATTGGAATTACCACTTTTGGCATCTCTGCATGTTCGCTGATATCGGTGTAGAACTTCACGTCTATGACTTTGAGCTCTATATCCCCCAAAATATGGCTCAACCTCACTGCTGGTATTAAACCTCCTCTCGCTATTCCAACAATGACATCAGGCTTGTACTCCCTAAGCTTATCAGCCAGTGAGAATATTGCCCTATCAACCTGCCACCATGTGAGGTAAACCTTATCCATATTGCCACCTCCTTGATAAATGTAGAATCGCACAAGCCATTTAAAAATTCAGCGTTTACAAATTTTTGTAAAAATCATGACAACCCCTAAAAATAAAGGTAAAAAATCACGAGATGACGCACTTGCTCCAGCCACAGTTCTTACAAACTTCACAGCCGCTTTCAAAGACCGTTGGAGCTCCGCATACTGGACAGACACCGCTTTTTGCCTCAGATGGCTTGGACTCAGCAGGATGAGGTTTATCAATCTTCAAGCTCAACTGGAATGAGGGTTTGCTGATATCATTCTTTCCATTTGTTCCGTTGAGTATTGCATCAACGTCAACGAATCGTCTGAGCCATGATTCCTTTTCAACGATCTCCTTCAAGATGCTCTTCGCGTATTCACTGGGCTTTGCTGGAACTCTCTTCTTCTTTTCACCCTCAACGCTGTAAACCTGAACGCTTAGTGAGCCATCTCTGTAAACGGTTACACCCTTACAGCCCAGCTTGTATGCCAAGAGGTAAGCTGCTTTAACATCTTCAACCGTTGCATCATTTGGCATGTTTATGGTCTTGCTCGCGCTATCGGTTAGCCAGAGCTGTATCGAAGCCTGGGCCAAAATGTGGTCAAGCCAGTGAACATCCATCGCTGTAACAAATACACGCTGCATATCCTCCGGAATCTCTTCAAGTCCCTGAACTGAACCGTAGTTGTTGCTTATCTTTGCCAGCAGTTCATCGCTGTAAAGGCCTCTCTTCTTGAGTTCAGCCTCAAACACTGGATCAACATAGTAGAATTCGCCAACGGTTACACTCTTCTTGTAAACAAGGGCAAATATCGGCTCAATTCCGCTTGATGTGTCTGCAATCATGCTGACACTTCCAGTTGGTGGGCAAGTTGTGACCATTGCATTTCTAACTCCATGTTTCTTGATTTCTTCAGCAAGCTCATCCCAAGGTAAATTCCAGATTTCCCTGTGATAGAAACCTTCAACTGGGAGCTTTCCTTCTGGATAGTCACTCTTATCGTAGAGTGGAAACGTTCCCCTCTTCTTTGCTGCCTCAACCGAGTATTTGTAAGCGTAAAATGTGAGATACTCAGTGACTTTCCTCATGAAGTCAAACCCTTCCTTGCTGTTGTAAGGAATGCCAAGCTTGAAGAGAGCATCAGCCAATCCCATCATTCCAACGCCTATCCTCCTGGTTAGCTTAGTGTTGTAATCAATCTCTGGGAGCGGGAACTTGTTGACATCTATAGAGTTGTCAAGGTATTTTGCTACTTTTTGAATGACATAGGCATATTCATCCCAGTCAAAGTACGGCTTTCCTTCGTCGTCGTATTTTACGAACTTTGCAAGGTTTATAGAGGCTAAATTACATGATTCGTACTCGTAGAGGGGCTCTTCTCCACAGTTTCTGCTGATAATGCCATTTGCAACATATTCATGAACTTCTTTCATTGTAAGGGTATAAACAAGATGATTTCCGATGAGGGTTACTTCCACTACTTTCTTACAACCTTCCCCAAACACTTCGATGCAATCGCCAACTTTGATATTTTTGAGCTCAATGTACTTGTCGCCAACTTTTACCTTGTGTTCTTCATCCCCTATCAATTCACGACCATCTTCAAGAACGATTTTTATGCTTGGCTTGAAGCCAACTTTCCAGACATATGCTTCCACAGGCTTACCATTTGATGCAATCACCTTAAATGGCAAGAGATATGCATATCTTTCAGCACCTTCTCCGAGAACTCCTTCATCAAGCACCTCAAGTCTGTCGATATTTGCTTCTTTTGCCAGCTCAAAGAGCTTCTCTATTTCAATTTCTCCCTTTTCAGTAAGAACTTTTGTATCGCCAACAACACACGGATTGGTTGCTCTTATCTTTCCACCTTTAGCTTTCTCGAGAACGTTTCTCTTGTTGATTATATCAAAGAACACGACACCGGGATCAGCCTTTGCCCATGCCATATATGCCAATTCTTCAAAGAGTGCCTTAGGGTCAACTTCTCTAACTTTCTTCCCAGTTCTTGGGTTGATTAGCGGATATTTCCTTCCTTCTTTCAAAGCTTCCCAAAAGTCCTCCCAAATGCCAACGCTAATGTTGAAGTTGCTCAAAACGTTGGTTCCAATGTTTTTCTCCTTTGCATGGATGAACTTCTCAATGTCTGGATGCCATACCTCCAAGATGCCCATGTTTGCTCCTCTTCTCACTCCACCTTGCTTTATTACGTCGCTAACGGCATCTATGAGGTGCATAAAGCTGACAGGGCCGCTAGCTGCGCCGGCAGTCGTTCCAACAAAATCTCCTTCCGGGCGGAGTTTTGAGAAATTGACTCCAGTGCCTCCACCCATTTTCTGTATCATAGCAACATCATGTGC
>JALTMZ010000104.1 GCA_027001105.1 Thermococcus sp. | reverse complement strand
TCGAAGGGGATAAATTTTATGGTCTTGGAAGTGCGGATATGAAAGGTGGATTGGCAGCATTAATGAGCGTTTTTGCTGAAATCGCTGAGCTTTCTCGGAGAGAAAGACCTAACGTAATATTCACTGCCGTTGTTGATGAAGAGGGATACTCTCGAGGTGCTTGGGAGCTGATTAAGAGCAAAAAGCTTGAAAAGGCTGATGTTGTTCTTGTGGGTGAGCCCACAAATGAAAAGCTTATGCTTGGTGCAAGGGGAAGGTTTGTAATCCAAGTTAAGGCTTTCGGCAAAAAAGCCCACGCTGCAAGGCCTGAAGAGGGTATTAATGCAATAGAAGAGCTTTCAAAATTACTTGCAAATTTAAATAAGGCAAAGCTGAAGAAGCATCGGAAGTTGGGAATGGGGAGTTTCTGCACTCTTGAGATTAAAGGAAAAGCAGATGGATTAAGCGTTCCGGAATACGCAGAAGCAATAGTCGACAGACATACTGTAGTGGGAGAAGACTGGGAATTTGTTAGAAAAACACTCGAAAAGCTTTCCCAAAAACTTGAAGTAAAAGCCAAGCTGAAAATTGAAAAATTCAAAAGACCCACCCCAGAGATGCTTTCCTATTACGTCAAAGAAAATCTCAAAGTTGTGAAGACGTTTAAGCGAGCATTCAAACAGAAAACAGGCAAAGAGGTTGAAGTAACTTATGGGAAGAGCGTTGGAGATTTCAACTACTTTGGCACTTACTTGGGAAAACCGACTCTGGTTTTTGGTCCAATCGGAGGCAACTGGCATTCTGCCGATGAGTGGGTCAGTATAAGCTCAGTAAGGCGGGTTAAGGAGATATACAGAAACTTTTTAAAAGCTCTGGTTTAGTGCCCCTCTTTCTTTTTGAATGAAACTTATTAACCACACAGCTGAAGGTTGATATAAGGTGGTGTCATTGGAGGAAAAGCTCACTGAGGCAGTTATTGAGGCAATTCGATTAGCCGTTACAAACCTTCCTGAAGATGTCATCAACGCAATTAAGGAGGCATATGAAAGAGAAGAAAGCAGAATTGCAAAATTTAATTTTGAGAATATCTTGAAATCAATTGAAATTAGCAAAAATGAGAAGATTCCAATCTGCCAAGATACCGGGACGATAACTTTTTTTATTGATGCCGGAGTTAAAAGCCCATATCTCGGAGAAATCAAGAAAATTTTGGTTGAAGCTACAAAAAGAGCCACACAAGAAGTTCCCCTAAGACCCAATGCTGTTGATGTTCTCACGAACAAAAATTCCAGAGATAACACTGGCAGGTTTGTGCCAATAATACATTGGGAGCTTGTTGATGGAGATAGTATCAGAATCGCAGTTCTGCCTAAGGGTGGCGGGAGTGAAAACTGCTCCGCTTTGGCAATGCTAAATCCAACTGAAGGCTTTGAAGGCGTTAAGCGCTTTGTCATAGAGAGAGTCAGGGAATGTGGGGGGAAACCATGTCCACCAGTAATTCTTGGTGTTGGAATAGGGGGAAGTGCAGATTTGGCTTTAAAACTCGCCAAAAAATCACTTTTAAGGCCTCTTGGAATGAGGCATGAGAATGAAAGAATTGCCCAGTTAGAGGAGGAAATCCTTAATAAAGTCAACTCACTCGGAATTGGGCCGATGGGTATGGGGGGTAGAACAACGGCTTTGGACGTTAAGATAGAATACGCTCACAGACATCCAGCATCTCTACCTGTTGGATTAATAGTTCAATGCTGGGCACATAGAAAAGCATTCATAGAGATAGACAAAGAAGGGAGTACTAAGGTCTGGCAGTAATTTTTGAGACATCAAATACCTTCCCAACTTCCTCCAAAACAGCACTATAAAGCCAAGAGTAGTCTTTTAGTCTCTCCGTTCCAAGTTCAAAGTATTCTCCTCCATCTTCACCTTCAAGCTCCTTAACAATCCCTAAGAAAATGTATCCTGCCCATGCAAGAGGATAATTTGTGCTTTGGGCAATTCTTATCAGTCCTTCAGCATCTTTTTCAGCGTTATCAAGCTTCCTTAATGCTATATATGCGAGACATCTATATGAAAGAGCATCAGCAGCTCTGCGGTAGTTCCTAATCCTCAAAAAGTAATCTGCAGCTTTGCTTGCGTAATCTACCATGGTTTTGTAGTTCTCCAGGTGATAATATACTTTCGCGAGTTCCATATAGGAAACGTGTTCCATAAATGTCAAACTGTAAGCTTTTGCAATCTCCAGAGATTGAATGTAGTATCTAACACTCTCTTCAAATTTCTCCATTTCGACATAAATGTCTCCGATATGAAGAAGAACAGCACTTTCAAGCTCTGGATAAGCTTCCATTTCTCTTATTATTTCAAGCTCTTTAAAAGCGCTTTTAAGGGCATCTTCAGGCTTTTCCATATAGAAATAGAACTTCGTAAGCTCCACGTAATACCAGAACTTTATCTCAACGTCATCTGTACTTTTTGCAATGCTTTCAAGCTCTTTCAAGTATTTTTCCGCTTCCTTGAAATCATTAAGCTCCATGTAAACATCCGTCAGGGAGCTTATGACATCTGCCCTGTGAATCCCATCAACCTCATCCTTAATTTCAAGCCAAAGATTAAGAGCTTTTTCAAAGAAACCCTTCTGAAAGTATATACTTCCCAATTCTTTTTTAGCGTAGGGATTATTCTTAATCTGAAAGAGAATCTTCATGTATGCATTGGGGAAATCCTGAACGACCCTCTTAAATTTCCTCAATCTTAACTCAGTCAGATCTTTGATTCTTTTTTCATCGCCAAGCTTAACTGCATATCTAAATGCTGTCAAGAAATTCTTGGCAGTATTCTTTTTCAAAAGATAATCCAAATATCTCGAATAATATTCCCTTTCATCAACTTCTCTTAGTTCCCTTGCAAAACCCTTGAGCAAATCATGGAGAAAGTAAACCTCCCCTCTCCTTTCGATTATTCCTTTGTTTAACAAAGAATACAGGACAACAAATGAGTTCTTCTTTCCATATAGTACCTTAATTGCCTCGTATTCAAGAGGCTCATCAAACAAAGAAATTATTTGAAGCATGAGCTTTTCATCAGAGT
Organism: Thermococcus sp.; assembly: GCA_027001105.1. Lineage (GTDB taxonomy): Archaea > Methanobacteriota_B > Thermococci > Thermococcales > Thermococcaceae > Thermococcus_B. Next base: position 2,161 of record JALTMZ010000104.1, on the reverse strand, counting down.
TCAACTGCTGATACACCTCATTAAAAAGAAAATCAAAAACATTGTCTGCTTTTATTTTTCGATTATCCTTATATGCCCCCGCAAAGAGAGTCAGAGCTAGAGGATGACCCTTTGTTAAATTGTAAATCTCAGCAAAGTCAGATACGTCAAGATGCAAGCCTTTCGCCTTTAAGAGGGCATACGCATCCTCAAGATCGAGACCCTTTAAGTGGAAGTACAAAATATTTTCACTAGCACCAAGGTGTAACTTTTCTCGGGATATTAAAACAAGCCTTCCCTTTCTTATCCTTAGAGCTAAAAATGAAAGTAACTTGAGTATCTTTTCATCAGAGCACTTATGAACATCATCAACGACAATTTTGGCTTTTGTATTTTCTACCCCTTCCAGCATCAGCTCAAATATATCCCTTTCTTCTCTACCTCCACTTCTCAAGTATTCCAAAAGCAGAGAATAATCAAGGGTGTTTAAAAACAAACCAACCTGCCAGACAAAATAATCAAAACTATCAACTTCGCTCATCTGGTACCAGAAAGCATTTCCAAAAACTTTTGCTGCCAAAGTCGTTTTTCCAATTCCAGCTATTCCGTAGATTACTATTACAGCTTTTTCTGAGGATAACAATGTCTCTACCTCAGTCTTTCTTCCGAAGAATTTCTCCACATTTGGTATCTTGCTTTCAAGGAGAGGCACTTCATAGCTTTTATTCTCAGAAGTTTTGATTATCACTTCTCCAGGCCCAAAGCTAATTTTAACCTCCCCAACTTTTAAGGAATAAACTCTGATGTTCTTCCCCCTAACTCTCGTCCATTTACCTTCAACCAACCCCACTCTCTCCAACATCTTTAAACGTCTTGAGATATCGGTCTCATCCTTTTGAAGAATCCTCGCAAGTTCTCTGGGGTTAAATGATCCAGATTTAAGAATAGATAAAATCTGAAGATTTACTTCACTGGAGAGAACTTTCATTAGCTGGGGAGTGTTCATTACCTACACCTTCCCTTGTTTAATCTAATTATGCATTTTATGTTTTTATGTTCATCGCTGGATAATTTGAAAAAGGTTAACAATTATCAAAGTCATGATAATAAATTAAAAAAGCCAAAGAAAATTAGCCAATATGCTTTTTAAGCAGTTTGAGAGCCTCTTTCTCTGTTAGATATGCCTTCCTCATGTATATGCTATACATTATTGGGTTAATCATTGGATCATACTTTTCAGCTTCATTAAAGTATATCTCAGCTTGTTCGTGAAGAACTATGACATCCTGAACCATAGTTGTATTCGTAACATTGGAAAGCAACTCTTCAAATTCTTTCTTTAGCCGCAAGTAGTAAGCTTTCCATACAAATCCAAGATTTTTCCATAGTGCTAACTGTAAAGCCTCTGTTTTCTCAGCATCTAGTTGTTCTAATGTTACCTCAATTACAGGATCATCGAAGACCACTATGTAGAGATAATTACCAAGTATTCCATAGTACCCGTATTCATTCATTTTCGTTGTCAGCTCATATCTCGTGATATTCTTCTCTATCGTAACACTGACAGGTTTCATTCCATATAGAGGAATCAGAATTACAGCGTATCCTCCCTCTGAAACATTAACATCCATCGTAATCTTCTTAACATTATAAACCTCCGATCCTCTTGTTATCTGCGAAAGTTCTTCAAATGTTTTCATCATCCTTGCATTGCTGTATATTGCCAACCATGGATTCTCTGACACTCTCTCATCGATTATAATCCGTGGTTGCTTTGGAAGTGTGAATAAATGAGTTGCACCCTGAAGGGTTATGGTTATGCTAACTGTGTCATTCTCAATCTTGGCTTCACTCTCAATCTCTCCTGGAATTATCGTAACTGTTGTGTTCCCTTCCTCAATTATTCTGATGCTTGTGTTGACTGCAAAGCTCAAATTAGCCGAGCCGATGTTTCCATAGATATCCGAAGCCATAACTATGAGCGTATGGTTCCCATCTGAAGCTGTTATATTGACAATCCACGTTCCATTAGTAAACGTCATGTTATATATGATGTCATCAAGCTCCGCTTTAACCCATTCGATGTCTGACTCATCGTAAACTTTAACCTCCACAAAGGTTACGTTGTGATCATACGTTTTGTTCTCTGGATAGAGAATCACTATCACTGGAGGCTTGTTGT
>JALTMZ010000103.1 GCA_027001105.1 Thermococcus sp. | reverse complement strand
GTAGTGGGGCTTTGTTCTTGCTTCAATGAACGCTGTTTTAACATCATAGCCCTCTTTCAATGCCTCGCTTTCAGTTAAACCCGTCTTCCCGATTTCCAAGTCCATGAACTTCGTTATTGAAGTTCCCAATACACCAGGAAAACGAATTTCTTTTCCTGCTATGTTGCTACCGGCAACATACCCCATCTTATTTCCTGGAGGAGCTAAAGGAACCCAGACCCTCCTTCCAGTAATTAAATGCCTTGTTTCAGCAACATCTCCAGCCGCATAAACATTCTCAATGCTTGTCTGCATCTTTTCATTGGTCCATATTGCGCCAGTTTCTCCAATTCTAACGCCAAGCTGCCTTGCCAGCTCAATATTTGGCTTTATTCCCGTTGCTATCACAACTAAATCAGCTTTGTACTCATTTGCATCAGTAACGACTTTTTCAACCCTTTCTTTTCCCTCGATTCTAATCGTCAGCTCTTGCAAACGTAAGTTAAGGTGCTCCCTAAGCTTTGCCTCGACTATGTCTGTGATCTCTTTATCATAACTTTTTCTTAGAACCCTCCCACTTCTCCCAATAAGCGTTACACTCTTTCCTTGAGCTACAAACGCCTCGGCCATTTCCAGTGCTATGTATCCAGTTCCAATTACAACAACATCTTTAACATCGTATTTCTGCATATACTCCCTTATCGCAACTGCATCGGGAGGCAAATCTGCCGTAAAAACTCCTCTTAAGTCAACCCCTTCAATTGGTGGAAGTTTTGGTGAAGCGCCGTTGGCAAAAACCAAGTAGTCCCACTCATATTTATGCTCACCATCTTTTTCCTGAACCCTAATTTGTCCTTGCTCAACTTCCACAACTTTAGCATTTAAGTGCAGATCAATTCCTCTCTTCTTTCTGAAGAATTCTGGGGGATAGTGCATCAGTTTTTCTTTTGGAGAAATTCCTTCAACAACGTAAGGAACTCCACAAGGGGCATGACTTACCCACTCAGTTGCCTCAAAGACTTTAACATCCCAGTCGGGCTTTAAACGCTTGACTCTTGAAGCGGCACTCATTCCAGCAGCTCCACCGCCGATGATAACAACTTTCCTACTCATTTTTCTTCACCACCAAAGGTTCAAAACCAAAGGTTTAAAAAAGTTGGCGGACAAAAATGTGGAAAAGCTAAAGGCTCAGAGGAAACTTAACATAATCTAAAACACTCCCTCTGGCTTTTCTAATCTCAACATGCTCAACTAAATCCTTAAACTGACCTCCCAAGAGGCCATCGCCGATTATTGCACTTCCCTGGGCAGCTTCTTTGGCTTTTCCTTCCAAACCACTCTGCTTAACCACAGGTAAACCAAACTTTTCCTCGAAGAGATCTTTAACGTCTTCTCTGAGCTCTCTGATGCGCATGAGTCTTCCGGAGAGGATTATCTCTTTCGGCTTTTCAATAACTGCCAATTCACTCGCTATGGCTTTTACAAAGCCGTCTTTCATCGCCTCCCATGCTTTTGCAAAGCTTTCCTCATCCAAGCGCTTGGCGAACTCTTCTGGAGATAAAACCTCACCAGCTGCTATTATTGAAGCCCCTCCGTAAAAGAGGTGCCACTTCTTTATCTCACCAACCAGATAGGCGACCTCCCCGTCCAGAGCACCGCTGTTGACAAATGCTGGTCCGGGGAAGATAGTCCCGCCAATTCCATCGACTATCTTTCCTCCGTCAACCGCCCCAGCAAAGTTGTAGCCAAAGCCAACCTCAAGCAGAGCGAATGAAACCTCTTCATAGGGAATGCCCAGGCGCTTAGCCTGATCGTAGATTGCTAAAACAGTTATCGCCATTTTATCCGCAGTTCCCATGTCAATCTTGTTGTATTTCCTAAATTCGGGCACCGTTGGAAGGTGTATTATCCCAGGAATAAACCAAACATTCATATCTTTTTCTTTCATCTCGTTGACCATTTTCTGAAGGCCAATTAAAACAGGAATTTGCTTCATCTCCTCTTCCCTAACGAGGGTCATCTCAAATCTGTCTCTCTCGGTTAGCTCTCTGATGTGCTTCACCGGAATTCCGTAGCCGGAAGGGCCAATTATAAGATCGGCATCGAATCCTTCAATGGCTTTTACAATTTTACTCGGTTCTTCGGCAACAACTTCGCTTGGAAAGCTTAAGTCAAGCTTTATCTTTCCATCCTTGAGACCAATAACATCAAAGCTCCTTGTTCCAGGATCAACGCCTATAACCCTCATTTTATCACCCAAGAAAAAGAGAAAGTGTAGAGATTATAAACGTTGTGAAATCATCCCTTTTTACTCTCAATGTAATATTTGCCTTTAATTTTTACAAGCCTATAAATCTCCCCTTCTTTTAAGTCAATCTCTGGTCTTTCGATTTCAAACGTCTCATAGCTCTCCATATCCATAAACTGAGCTTCTTTGGGGGTTAAGCTTGTAAGCATGGCTTCCTTTCTCTCGTGTTCAACTAACTCTACCCTTTCTCTCTTTATAGTCTTCCAGTCTTTGTGTTCGCTCTCATGCGTTGATAGGTTTGTAAGGTTCATTCCCTTTCCGTTGACTTCTTCAACACGATATATGTTCCCATTCTTGTCACTGACGATGTCTCCTTTCCTAAACTTAGGAAGCCTGACACTTACACTCGTCCTATAAACTTCTTTGCTTGTTTGTCTATCGAGACCTACAAGCTCGTAAGCTTCACTTATTGTCCCCCCATATCTGTCCCTTATCGCTTGAGCAAGCTTTCTTGCCGATCTTGTAGAGCCCATGTAAAAATCAATACCTTCCTCAAGCTCAACCGTGTCCTGAATGAATCCCATTCTGTCTCTCTTCATTATCTCGTCCACCTTTTCTTGAACAAGCTTCACAATTTCATCTTTTTCCTCCTCAGTCAGCTGCCTATCCTCGGCCCTAACTTGCAAAATAGCCTCGAAGTATCCTCCGAGAAACTTTTGACATCTTGGACAGACTGTTTGCCTCACATAAACTGTGATAGTTTTCTTTTCATTATGCAGTTCTCTTTGGAGTTCATGTATGCGAGCTTTAATTTCAATTTCATAAATCACAATAGCTGGGAAATAGTCAATGTGCCAGTTAACTGGTCCATAACTTAGGTATGCAACTCCAACTGGAAGCTCTTCAATTTCATTAAGCTCCTCCCTTGACACAATCCTGATTTCTCTGACGCGTTCATCTAAAGTTATATTTTCAAGGAGGGCATTTTCAGCAACTTCAAATATCAGCTGGTCGAGCTCGTAATTTTGCGGATCCACCCACACCCCTTTCTTCTTGTAGCTCCCACAGTTCTGGCATAGTTCAGTGTTGATCTCATCCTCCATTACCAATACCGGATTCTCTTTTCTAAAACAGACCTGACAGAGTCCATCTATTAAAGGCCCTCCCTCACTCTCGCTTATTCCGCATCTATAACAGAAGCGTTCACTCATAATTCTCACCCCTTAGAAGTCTCACCATAGCATTTTAGCCATCTGTGCATGAGGAACCCCCTGAATGTAGAGCACTCTATCTTTATCAATGTAGCCAAGCTCAATTGCCTTACCAACACATCTCTCTCCAACTAAGTTCGCTATTGTCGCCTCTTCCAGCAATTTTTCTAAATCTTCAACATCTCTAAGCTCGCCTTTGTAAAATCTCTCTTTAACCTCCAATTTAAGCTCACCTTCTCTGAATGTTTTCCCCATTAATTCCTCATCACATGCCGCCAGTAAAACCTCACCTTGAACGCGATACACTTTCACATATATTTTCATTTGAGCCACCTTTAATAGAAAAAAGAGATATTGGACTTAAAAACCTAATCAAGCCTTGCGAACAATCAGTTTTACACCATCAACATCAACCACAACAACTTCGTCTCCCTCTTTAACATCATCGAGGGGCTTGGCAATCCATTCTTCGCCCTCAAGCTCGACCCAGACTTCATTCCCTTTGATCCTTTTTACCTTCCCCTTTTTGCCTTTAAGCTCAAAGGTGTATTTGGGCTTTCCAATATCAACGGTTTCTTTCTTGATTAGCCGTGCAAAAAGCTGATAGCTGATAACTGCAGATATCAAGGATAGCACAAACGCAACGTTAAAATTCACACCAAATCCAAGCAACAGCCCAAGAACAGCAAAGGCTATTCCAATCGGTGTTATAAACGCTGCAACCATCATATCAAGGACTATGATCAGCAAGCCTAAAATTAAAAGTAAAATGGGGAAATAATCCATCACATATCACTCCCAGATTTTCTTTAGCTTCTCCGCATTTTTATCATTTTCTGTTTCTGCTGGAGAATTCTTTGATGAACCTCCAGGTGGATTCTCTTTTGGCTCTGGTAGCTTTGTTTTGCTGACTTTTTGAAGGAGTCTTAATAGGCCGATTAACGCTTCTGTGTCGTATGGGACTATTAGGTTACCGTATTTAGCCAGTTCTGGTAGCTTTTCAATGTATTGAAGTGTCAGATACTTCTCATCAGCCAATTTCAATGCCTCAAGAACTTTCTTTATAGCTTCGGCCTGACCTTCAGCAATAAGGATTTGCTCCTGCTTTATACCTTCCGCTCTCAAAATTCTTGCCTGTTTTTCACCCTCAGCTTGCTTGATTGCGCTCTCCTTCTTACCTTCAGCTATCAAAATCATTGCTCTCTTTTCTCTCTCAGCAGTCATTTGCTTGGCCATCGCCTCCTGTATGTCCCGCGGTGGATCAATTCTTTGAATTTCAACCCTTGTAATCTTTACACCCCAGCGGTCAGTGATTTTGTCTAACTCTTCTCTCAAGCGAGCATTTATGATATCTCTTCCACTTAGCGTCTCATCAAGCTCCATCTCACCAATTATTGCTCTCAAGTTCGTTTGTGCAAGTTTAATGATAGCTAAGAGAAAATCGCTGACGTTGTATGCAGCTTTTACCGGATCCAATATCTGATAATACACAACAGCATCAACTGTAACAACGACGTTATCTTTACAGATAACCTCTTGAGGTGGAACATCAATGACGTGCTCTCTCATGTCTATTATCCTTACTCTTTCCATAAAGGGTATAATAAAGTGAATTCCAGGCTCTAAGATTCTGTTGAACTTTCCAAGCCTTTCGACCAGACCTTTCTGATATGGTCTGATAACTTTAACGCTCAAAACAAGCATCAGCAAGAGGAATACACCCAATATTACAAGGGCAAAAGTCGCCGGCATTACTACACCTCCATGTAGCGTTTTAAACTTTTATCAGTGAGAACTTAATATAAAGTTTTCGTTAGTCAAAAAACATGCCATACAAATGATAGAAG
>JALTMZ010000102.1 GCA_027001105.1 Thermococcus sp. | reverse complement strand
AGCCTTTCCAAGCTTAATACTCCTCAAAATTCCGGCAAAAAGCTCTTCAAGGGAAGTAACCTTCTCGGGAGGATTTTCCATCAGCTCAAAAACCCTCTTTTTTCCAACTTTCTCAACTCTCTCCTCGAGGTCTTCTTTGTCAAGATATTTTATTGCATCAATGTTGGTGTTGTAAGCCAAGAGAACCCCCCTAACTCTCGGCAACGCGTTTGTTGCATTCTCAAACGCATTAACATAAAGACTCTTCCAGAGTCTGATTTTTTCTTTTAAGTTTTCTTTCATCTTCATCACCAAATATTGCTACAAAAACAGAAATAATTAAAGGTTATGGTCTAGAAGGATATTCTGAGGAAAAAATAAAATATCTAAAAAGACTAACTTGACTCGTCATTAATTAGGTATAGCCTTGACACTATATATGACCCCTCAGGAAATCTTTGAACAATTTTTATAGGAATGCCCTCTGATGTTGTTGTTATTTCAACATTGGCACTTCCCCATTTTGCGGTGAACCTATATTCTTTAACACCTGTAAGGGACTGAAGACGTGATGGAGAAACAACTTTAACATCAGTTAACTTTGAGAGTCCACGTTTCCATCCAATTATGCATCCATTATTCTCGATATAGGAAATGTACTCTTGGAGAGGAATTAAATAGAATCTTCTAAAGTTAGAATCTGTCAGAGGATATTTCTCAGTGTTATTTACTAGAATATATCCCGAGTATCCATCTTTGTTTATAGTTAAGTACAATTGAAGCCTACGTCCTGTTGAAAAATTCGCATCTTTATAAACAATGTAGCTACTTCCAATTTTCTTAACTGTGTGATAATACACTATTGTCAAGTTAGGATTTATTAGTTTACCCTTCTCACTGCAAACAATATCCTTAGATGCTATCAAATCCAATTCATCTTTCATTTTGTCAATTGATGGTGGTTTATAGGTTAAGTAAGAGTAACTTAAAGGCAAAAGTATAACAAACACAAAAACCAATACCACCATTAACTTTTTCATGGACTATACCCCCTGTATTCATAAGTCCAAGAGAATCTAAATGTAGTATCTACCCCAATATTTGGATAATCCCAAGAAAATGCATTAGCATAAACTGGCTGGTCCGTATATGCATTGATAATGTAGCCGGTCTCATCATAGAACTTAAACCATCCTGAAGTAAGGTAAAAGCCTCCTGATCCCACATAAACCCAACCTTCCCCTGTATCCAATGTATCAACTTTTACTGTTGGTCTAACCCATCCAATAAGTTCCCATCTTAGATCCAATTGAGTATAGACCTCATATGCAATATATGTCAAATCTGGATTATCCGGATTTGGAATAGTGTCCCATAGAATAACATAGCCCCATCCGTCATATACATTCCACGAAACTGCGTAATCTGCTGAAACCTTGTTATTCTGTGGCAAGCTTACCAAAAACAAAATTCCAATAATCAAACTTACTATTCTTCTTTGCATTTGCCCCCCTCCAAAGAGAAAGTTTCAATTACACTATCTGCTAAAGTTATATATAAATATTTTCCCCATGGACAATTTTATCACAACTTAGAAAAGTAGGAGAAAATTCAAAACAAGACAATTTAATCTTTCCACTTTGGATTGTCTTTAACGACTACTTTCCCACCTTCTTCAACGACTATCTTTGAAAAGCCCTTCTCCTTTATCGTTCCGTAGTCGTGACCAGCATCAGCTGGGTAAATAGCTAAGAATATGAAAGGCTCATCCCCCGTATTGACTGTCCTGTGAGCCCAGTAGGGTGGAACGTAAACTATTGTCCCGGGCTCCATTTCAATAAACTTTGCATCTCCCTCTGGTGTCTGCAAGAGCATGCCGCCTTTTCCTCTCAAGGCGAAGTATATTTCCGCCCTATCCGCCTTTGCATGATAGTGACCCTTTGTGAAGAAGAATTCCTTTCCAACCTTTCCTGGGTAGAGAACAGTTGTTGCAAAGTTCAAATCCCCCTCTTTCTCCTCCTGCTCAACCGCATAGACCTCATAGACAACTGGGTCTTCCTTTTCTACAAGCTCTTTCCATGCCTGCTCATCAAGGAAATACCCCTTCATGTCGCTCAGCTTTCTCACCAGCTTTTTGGCATTTTCAATTATTCCCGTTTCAAAATCAAGTTTAACACCAAATGGCTCTTTGTACATCAGCATCACCCCTAATATAGCCTAATGCAGCAAGTATTTTAACTTTTCCCCTATGTATCACTAAAGGTGTTAAAAGAATCAAACCAGAGACCTTAGAACATACGCTATCCCAATTGCAACAGCCCAATAGCCAGCGTTCCACTTGAGGACTTTGTAGCCATCGAGAGGCGGAAACGGCAAAAGGTTGAAGAACGCTATCCAGAAGTTCACTATGGCCGTGTAGAATAAGGAAACCATCGCATGAAGCGGAAGCGATAACGTCTTCAGCAAAATTAGAGCAACTATTCCGACTATTATATTCGTTAAGGGTCCAGATAGACTTATCCATCCCTCTGCTTCCTTATCTTCCCAGTACTGGTAAGGGGCATAGATGTAAACAGCCCCCAGTGCAGCAAAAAATATCGCATGACCGAATATTATCTTCCCCGTTATACCGAGCAGGAGAGCTATTACAATTCCAGTGTCCCATCGCTTGTAGAACGCTATGTACCCATACTTCTTCGCAACCTGTCTGTGAGCCAGTTCATGAAAAACAAAAGCCGTTAAAACAGCCAAAGCTACGTATGGCATGTTTTTTATCTCGAAGTTTGAAAACAGAATCAGCAGGACTATATACGAGATCGCTAAGTCCTCAAGCTCCTGCTTTTTAAAATCTTTAATCAAAACTATCTCCCCCTGATTTCAATCTTTTTCCCTAAGACAAGCTCTGCAGCTTTTACAGCAGAACCTCCTGTACCAACGGCAATTCTAACCTGATCCTTTGGAACATACACTATAATCTTGTCTCCGGAGTACTCAACATCTATTACCTCAACCCGGAGCATCTGCCTTAAACGGTCTATCATATCCCATCCCCAGAGTACATTGAGGTGTCCAAATATAAACCTTAACGCTTGTTTTAATCAAAGTCCCAGATGGTTCTCCCTTTGTAGAACATCATCACATAACCGCAGTTCTTGCAGATAACTATCTTAACTTTGTGAGCCGTAAATCCCCACTTGCTGTCAAGCTTACCCTCCTCAACCTTAAAATCTGTACCCCCGCATAGCGGACATTTTAGATGCTGTCTCTCCACCGGTACCACCGAGGATATGTCGTCTTGGGAGATATAAAAGAGTTTTTATACCTTACGAGAATTAAGTATCCTTTCAACCCCTCTCTTATGCCCCAAACCCACAACTGCAATAACCTTAGGTTTTTTAACTCCCTTTGCTTTTAAGCTGTCCACAATGGCTATCAAATTTCTTGCCATTATCTCGTTCCTCTCTTCAAGGAGAACCCGATACAGATACGGGTACCTTCTCCTAAACTGATTCATCATGATTTTAAAATCCATAATGACATCTTTTTGCTCTCGTTTAAGCGGTAGAGGAATGAAAACTGCCAAGCCTTCCAAAAGGAGTAAAAGCTTTTCCCTAAAAGGTGCTTTGAGGATCTTCATTGTTATGACATTTATGTCCTCATCTATGAGGTACAAAGGAATCCCTAAAAGTCCAGCCAGATTTATTGCCTCTTTCATCTCTCCACCCGGGCTCATGCCAAATTCCTCCCCCAGTTTCTCCTCAACTTTTGTGAGGATATACTGGATGATTCCTTTCCTCCCATACTTAACTGCATCATTAAATGTCATCTTTTGAGGATTTTGTATCGCATAGAATCTCCTTCTATCAAGCTCTATAGCTATTGCATGCGGTTTTTCTTCCAATATTGCTTTCCTAACTCTCTCTCTGCTTTCTGGAGAGACATGCATCGTTCCAATGACTTTAACGTATCGAAGATAACTCATAACTTTCACCCTTGAAGCCTATTCTATCAAAATCTTTTGGCACTATAAACTTATGGTCGCACAACTGCTTCGCTTTTTGAAGATATTCATCGTATTTGTATCGTGGAGCTCTGTGAAACAAAGCCAAAAGCTTAACTTTAGCCTTCTTTGCAACGTCACAAGCTTCACTTACAGTTGAGTGATAGCTTTCCCCCCTCTCTTCTCCTGTTAGGTAAGTCGCTTCATGAATAAGCAGATCCGCTCTCTCTGAAAAAAGTCCAGTCCTTTTGCAGGGTTCTGTATCTCCCGTGTAAACAACCTTAATCCCTCTCCGTCTCTCTCCAGTGACATCTTCAAGGTAAAGGAGCTTTCCATTTATCTCAATTTTTCCCTTAAGCTCAAGCTCCTTCATCCATGGGCCGGGTTTTAGACCAAGCTCCCTAATCTTCTCCAAATCAAAGCTTCCACGCTTGTCTTTTTCTTTAAACACATATCCCAAAGCTGGAATGCCGTGCTCAACTTTAAAGCTCCAAATTTCATAATCCCCAAATTTCAGCCTTGCTTCCCCAAGCTCATGAACATGAATTTCGAAGCTCGGAGCAAAAAAGCCGCTCTTCAAATAGTTTTGTATAAATTCAAAGGTGTATTTTGGCCCATAAATGTAGAGGGGCTTTTCTCTGTTCCACAAAGTCATTGTCTGGATTAAGCTCATCAAGCCGAGATAGTGGTCTCCATGAAAGTGAGTTATGAAAATCTTCTCAATCCTCATTGGACTGAGCTTAGCGGTGTTAAGCTGTCTTAAAGTGCCTTCACCCACATCCCAGAGTATAATCTCTCCTTTATAACGCAGGGCTATTGAAGGAACGTTTCTCTCTTTTGTCGGCATTATGCCTCCAGTTCCTAAAAATATAACTTCAAGCATGATTTAGAATTAGGAGAAATAAGTAAAAAGGTTATCGCCCCAGCTTCTTTTTTCAAGGATGGTATAAATCACCAGCTCCCCTCTGGTATGAAATTTTCATCTCTTCCACCTAAAGGCGATTATCAACACAACAACAACGGCAACTGCGAAGACAAAGCCTCCATAATCATCTTCAGGAGAATAGAATATCTCTGAAGGTGAACCTTCAATGCCGTAAAAGCTCACATTGCCGACTATTTTACCAGAGCAGGGTTCTCCAATTGATTCCAGATAGAGAGGATGTCTAACATGCACAGATTTCTCAAATACCAGTTTGTCATCAAAAATTTTAACCGACAGATTACCATCTTTCAGGCCCAAAGCTATTTTATATATCCCCGGCTGAAGCGATGCTTTTGCTTCATAACAATGGCAGTAGTCATCCGACAGGCACACGCTACCAT
>JALTMZ010000101.1 GCA_027001105.1 Thermococcus sp. | reverse complement strand
AATGAAAAGGAGGGACTGTATCAACACCTGATATTTGTTTATTGAGACCAACATCTGAAATCAAGAGTTCAAATACTAAAAATGTGATAATTATTGAATTTTCACAGTGAATGGAGATAATTACGTTTAGTACTAATTCTTCACTTTTGGTAACTTCAATTACTGGCCCAAGGTCGAGTTATACTTACACATATGAAGCAGAATTTATCACAAATACTTCAGTTACTCAATGAACTGAAAGCAGTATAAATGGGAATCCTACCAGTAACTTGCTCAAAATCACCATAACAATCCATAGTTTATTGCTTGAAGATGGAAGCGAGAAAATTGCAACCAAGAATTTAGTCCCTGGACAGAAAGTTTACGGCGAGCGTATAGTGAAGTGGGAAGGGGAAGAATATAGAATCTGGAACCCAAGGAGGTCAAAGCTCGCTGCTGCAATAATGAACGGTCTTAAAAACTTCCCAATTAAACCTGGGATGAGCGTTCTCTATTTGGGGATTGCAAGCGGTACAACTGCTTCTCACGTGAGCGACATCGTTGGATGGGAGGGCAAGATATTTGGAATTGAGTTCTCACCAAGGGTTCTGAGGGAGTTAGTTCCAATTGTTGAGGAGAGAAGGAACATAATCCCAATCCTTGGAGATGCCACGAAGCCTGAAGAATACAGAGCGTTGGTTACGAAGGTTGATGTTATCTTTGAGGACGTTGCCCAGCCAACTCAGGCAAAAATCTTGATTGATAACGCAAAGGCTTACCTCAAGAGGGGTGGCTATGGAATGATCGCCGTTAAGAGCAGAAGCATTGATGTCACAAAAGAACCAGAAGAAGTCTTCAAGATGGTTGAGGGAGAGCTGAGCGAGTACTTTGAGATCGTTGAGCGCATTTCTCTGGAGCCATATGAAAAAGACCATGCACTCTTTGTGGTTAGAAAACCCTGAGTTTTTCTCTTCTTATCTCTTTATTTGTTCCGAGAACTGATGTAAATAAAGAAAATAATAGAGTCAGTCTTCCCAAGGTTCTGTATACTTGAAAGCCCAGCCAAACTCTTCCTTCAATATGTCAATTGCTGCATACGGCGGAATTACTCCTTTCTCAGTTATTATGACATCTACATATTCAGGAGGTGTAACGTCAAATGCAGGGTTCCAGACTTCAATGTTCTTTGGCCATGTCTCAAGCTCTTCCTTTGGAATAACTTCATGGGGATCTCTCATCTCAATTTCAACCAGCTGACCAAGCATTGTCTCTGGATGGAATTTGTAGGTTTCAGCGGCTATCATGACCCAGACCCTGTGCTCTTTAGCTGTTAGAGCTATCAAAGCAGTTCCAATTTTGTTTATCACAGCACCATTGGCTGTTATGCTGTCAGCTCCCATGATGACTTTATCGGTCATCTTCATGTAGTGCCTCGCTGCTGAGTCAACGACATAAATTACTGGGATTCCATACTCTGCCAATTCCTTTGCCGTCAGCTTGCCCTGCCATTTAGGTCTTGTTTCTGTTACAATAACCTTGATGTCTTTCCCATCATCCCACGCTTTTTTCATAACTCCTATAGCGGCTTTTGAGTGGCAGTGGGTCATTATTATGTCTCCATCTTCGATTCTTTTTGCTCCGAATTCCGCTATCCTCTCTATGGCTTTCTCTGAATTGTGGATGAACTCCTTTGCAGCATTTATGACAATAAATCTCAGCTGTTCTAAGTCTGCTCTTCCTTGATATGCAATTTTACCTCTATACATGACGTATCTCAGAGCATTTGGAAGAGAAACAGCGGTTGGTCTTGTTGAGTGCAAAAGTTTTGCTGCCTCTTTCAGCTCTTTCCAGAGCTCTTCTGCAGTTTTAGCCTTACTTTTTTCAGCCTGTATTTGCAGGGCAAGAGCTGCGGATCTGGCTATCTTTCCTGCTCCTCTAATTTCCATATTCTTGATTTTTTCGGCAATCTCATAGACTTCTTTAACCAGCGTCATGTTGCTCCCTCCAGTTTTTGTTAAGGCTTATTTTTCTCGTGGGGCTTTATATATTTCACCCTTTGACCAGCACTTTTTATATTTGCACTTTCTTCACTTTTTCTGTACATTGATGTTCGTAATGAGACTTTGATGTACTTAAAAAAAAGACCACTTTTTTCTTTACAAACATAAAGGGCATTCACGACCAATGCCGAAAGCTTTATATTTAATCGCCACAAAGTTTTCCATGTATAAAACTGGGGATATGTTCAAATTTGTACATCATAACAAAGTGGGGGTTATACTATGGAAGAGATGCTTCAAAAAAAGTTGGAATCCAAAGTACTGGATTATGAGAGTTACTTCTCAGAAAAAGCTTTACAGATGAAAGCATCTGAAATTAGAGAGCTTTTAAAGCTCGTTGAGACTTCTGATGTAATCTCTATGGCGGGAGGATTACCTAACCCCGCAACGTTTCCAAAGGAGGAGATTAAGCAGATTGCTCAAGAAGTCATTGAGGAGCATGCTGATAAAGCCCTCCAGTATGGAACAACAAAAGGGTTCACCCCATTAAGGCTTAAAATCGCAGAGTGGTTACGAGATAGATACGGAATCCCGATTTCAAAAGTGGACATAATGGTTGTCTCTGGCTCACAGCAAGCCTTGGATCTAATCGGGAGGACCTTCATTAATCCTGGAGACTTGATAGTTGTTGAAGCGCCAACATATTTAGCAGCTTTAAATGCCTTCAAGTACTATGAGCCGAACTTCATGCAGATTCCCCTTGACGATGAGGGAATGAGGGTTGACCTTCTTGAAGAAAAGCTGAGAAAACTCAAAGCAGAGAATAAGAAGGTTAAGTTTGTTTATACTGTTCCAACATTCCAGAACCCAGCAGGTGTAACAATGAGTGAAGAGAGAAGAAAGTACCTTGTAGAGCTTGCAAGTGAATATGACTTCTTGGTCATTGAGGATGATCCATATGGAGAACTTCGCTACTCAGGCAAACCAGTTCCACCGATAAAGAAGTTTGACACCGAGGGAAGGGTATTCTACTTTGGAACATTCTCAAAGATTCTTGCTCCAGGATTTAGACTCGGCTGGATAGCAGGGGAGCCGCACTTCATAAGGAAGATTGAGATTGCCAAGCAGGCAGTCGATCTCTGTACAAATCCATTTGGTCAGGTTATTGCATGGAAGTTCCTTGAAAAGGGGCTCTTGGAGAAGCACATACCGAGGATAATAAAGTTCTACAAGCCAAAGAGGGACGCAATGCTTGACGCCCTTGAAGAGTACATGCCGGAGGGAGTTAAGTGGACAAAGCCTGAGGGTGGTATGTTCGTCTGGGCAACGGTTCCAGAAAGCATTGACACAAAGAAGATGCTTGAAAAGGCAGTTGCAAAAGGTGTTGCTTATGTCCCCGGAGAGGCGTTCTTTGCGTACAGAGACGTCAAGAACACAATGCGTTTGAACTTCACATATGTTGACGAAGAGAAGATTAAGATTGGAATCCAAAAGCTTGCTGAGACAATTAAAGAAGAGCTTGGCATGTGAACTCTTTTCCCTTCTTCTCGTTTTCAATTTCAGCTTTTTACATGCATTTATTGGTACTTTGGGGTTTATCCAGCTTTAGACTAATTTCCGAGAAGTGATGGGGGCAATAACCCGCCCAAGTTCATAGACTCCGCCTTCGGCGGTGCTCCCCGGGCGTTAGAGAATTGGCTTTTGGAGTTTAATAATGTTTTGATACCTAAGTGCATTAAAAATTAAAAGTTAGGATCAAAATTGAAGTCTTTCCAGTAGGGATGCAATCATAAAAGGAAGTAAAACCGTCGCATCACCTTCAACGGTAACGTATCTTGCATCCTCCTTGACTTTGCCCCATGAAACTGCTTCTCTCATCCTTGCACCGCTCAATGAGCCATCCCATTCAACTGCTGTCGTTATGTAGACAGCATAATCAAGACCCTCTTTCCAAAACTGATTCCACCATATTGTGTGGTGCTTTGAAATCCCCCCACCAATCATCAAAGCGCCGCTCTTCTTCTTGTTTGAAGCCAACGATGCCATTATCTCATCAAGCTTTGTTTCATCTCTGAAAACATCGACGATGAAGTCCTCTTTATCTTGCATGAAAAGCCAGAGCTGGTAGCCAACTGCTCCATCAGTGATGCCGGGGATGAACACTGGAATTTGATTCTTGTATGCCCAGTAAGTGAAGCTGTTCTCTTTGCCTTCTTCCTTCTCCAAACGTTTTCCAATTTCCCACACAAGCTCATACGTTGCTAATCTTCTTTTGCCCGAATCATAGATATCTTGGAAGATCCCTTGCAATTTTTCCTCGACAATCCAGTAGCTGTCGTTGGGCACTAAGACGTTTCCCAATCTGTTTATTCCTTGTTTGTGAAGTTCTCTATCATTCATCAGAAAGCTCCCATGATAGTAAGGCTTCCATAGTCTCGCTAAATCGTGATCTAACGTTCCGCAGGTCGTAATTACAGCATCAAAGAGCTTGTTTTTAATCAAGTCTACAATTATCCCCCTTGTTCCTGTTGCCATTATGCATGCTGGAAAGCTCAGAAACTTGAATGTATCTTTATCTTTTATCATCCTCTCAAGTATGTCAACCGCTATTGCAAACTTCTTTGCAACGAAGCCGCCACTCTCGAAGAGCTGTTTTGTTATTTCGTTCACGCTCATTCCATGTTTTAGCTTTATATCCTTCACAACCCTCTGCTCACCTAAGTTGATCTCCATTATTATCACCTTCTTTTGGATTTTAAACTAAAAGAAAAGATAGGACTTAAAAAATTAGCCCCTTAGAGTTCACACGCTTAAACACAAGCTTTTTTCCAAGGAGTGTGTAGTACCACTTCTTGAGGTTATACTCTAAAAATACCGTGCGAATGAGGGTTATATACCTCCTGATCTCCCTATCCTGAAGTTCAATCCCAACATGGGCTACGTTGAATGCAAAGCTGTTCACAATCTCTACAAGGCTTTGGGGAAAGACCTTAACATTGAGCGTCATTATTACATTGTTGTTCTTTTTTCGTCCTATGGTCGATACCAATGCCGGGAATAAGTCTATGAGTTCTTCCTTTCCTATTCTTATTCCAAAAAAGTCCAGTCCCAATATTATGAATAAAGACTCGCCATTTATCTTTGAAGTTGCCTCAAGGATTCGTCCAACAATGATGTCGTGGTGTGTGCTTTTAATTATATCCTGTGGCTGATTTTCTTCAGTCTCAAGAATGGGATTCACTGAAATCAAGTGGGCACCATCGAATGCTGTGTTCACCTCCGTCTTTGAGAACACATTTTCAAGATATCTCCTCAAGACAAGGTATGCATCATGGAACGATATTATTATGAAGTTCTGGTACTCTTGTCTGAGCTTTTTTATCAGGGTGTAAAGGATTATCTCGATCTCGCTTCCAATC
>JALTMZ010000100.1 GCA_027001105.1 Thermococcus sp. | reverse complement strand
CATGCAAAGTGGCAGCCGGGCTTTGCTTATTACAAATACCTCACAGAGATTCATGTCAGCAAAGAGGTTCCAGAGTGGGAGAAAATAAAGAAGCTGGCAAAGAAAAGAAAACTACCTATCGAAGAAACGGAAGAGGAGTTGGTAATAAAGACGATCACTGCTTTCTATCTTCCAAGAGAATTTGAGCAGTACATTGGCACTCTGATTAAAGAAGAAATTGTGCCGGATACATTCGTGTTTACAGTAGAAAGCAACGGAGAACTGCCAGTTGAGGAAATAGTGAGCATAGCGCTCAAGATTTTAATGAGAAAGAGCGATAAATTTATAAACGAGCTTCATAAATTAGCCGAATAGCCGTAGTGCGGGGGTTGCCGAGCCTGGTCAAAGGCGCGGGATTCAGGGTCCCGTCCCGTAGGGGTTCCGGGGTTCAAATCCCCGCCCCCGCACCATAATGATCACCCCGTCCCTCGCTGCGAGAAGGAATTGAGGAGGAATGCTCATGAAGAGAACTGGTCCAACTGATATTAATTTGAGAAGGCTTATAAGGTATTTAAGGAAGAAGTCAAACGAGGAAGGAGTAAGGATATGGAAGGACATAGCTTGGCGTCTTGAAAGACCAAGAAGGCAGAGAGCTGAGGTAAATGTCAGCAAAATTAACAGATACACAAAGGAAGGGGACGTTGTTATAGTCCCAGGAAGCGTTCTTGGTGCAGGAAACCTTGACCATAAGGTTATCGTTGCTGCGTGGAAGTTCAGCGAAAAAGCTAAAGAAAAGATTATCAACGCTGGTGGAGAGGCAATAACAATTGAAGAGTTAATCGAGAGAAATCCAAAAGGTAGTGGAGTAATCATAATGGAGTGATGAGCTATGAGAATTATTAACGCTGAAGGTCTCATATTGGGAAGACTTGCATCTAAAGTCGCCAAGATGCTCCTTGAGGGAGAAGAAGTTGTCATTGTCAATGCTGAAAAAGCTATAATCACTGGAAACAGAGAGGACATCTTTGCAAAGTATAAACAGAGGACGGAGCTTAGAACAAGAACAAACCCAAGAAGAGGTCCATTCTATCCAAAGAGAAGTGATGAGATTGTTAGAAGAACAATTAGAGGGATGCTTCCATGGAAGACTGACAGGGGCAGGAAGGCTTTCAAGAGACTCAAGGTTTACGCCGGTGTTCCAAAGGAGTTTGAAGGAAGAGAGTTTGAGACAATAATGGAAGCTCATATGTCAAGGCTTAAAACACCTAAGTATGTGACGGTTGGAGAGGTTGCAAAGTATTTGGGTGGAAAGTTCTGAGGTGATAATGATGAGGATCATTCAAACAGCTGGAAAGAGGAAGACTGCAATTGCAAGGGCAACAATCAGAGAAGGTAAGGGTAGAGTGAGAATTAACAACAAACCAGTTGAGATTATTGAGCCTGAAATTGCAAGATTCACAATCCTTGAGCCGCTTATCTTAGCTGGTGAGGAAATCGTCAGCAAAGTTGACATTGATGTCAAAGTACAAGGCGGAGGATTCATGGGGCAGGCTGAGGCTGCAAGAGTTGCAATTGCAAGGGCTTTGGTAGAGTGGACAGGAGATATGAATCTCAAAGAGAAGTTCATGAAGTACGACAGAACCATGCTTGTCGGTGACAGCAGAAGAACAGAGCCACACAAGCCAAACAGGTCAACAAAAGGTCCAAGAGCAAAGAGGCAAAAGAGCTATCGTTGAATTGGTTTGCCTTCCTTTAACACTTTAGTTTGGGTTAAAACTTTAAAAGGTGATTTGGTTGATAGTTCCCGTGAGATGCTTTACATGTGGAAAGGTCATAGGTGATAAATACTACATCTTTAAAGAGCGCGTTGAGAAGGGTGAAGATCCTGAGAAAGTGCTTGACGACCTTGGATTAGAGAGATACTGCTGCAGGAGAATGCTCCTCACTCATGTTGAGTTGATTGATGACATAATGCAGTATAGGGTGTATTAAAAACCACATTTCTTTAGGTGGGGCCGTGGGGTAGCTTGGTCCATCCTCTCGGCCTGGGGCGCCGGAGACCCGGGTTCAAATCCCGGCGGCCCCACCAAAATTGGCATAGGTGATAAACATGTTCAAGTACACGAGATTTGAAAAGGCGAGAATCATTGGAGCAAGGGCATTGCAGATAGCAATGGGAGCTCCCGTCTTGATTGATGTTCCAGAGGGCATAACTCCGCTGGATGCTGCAATATTGGAGTTTGAAAAGGGTATAATACCAATAACCGTTATAAGGCCGAGCTGATGAAAGATGACGATAATAGAAAACGTTGTGGGTAGGGTTACAATCCTCAGAGGTGGCAAATATTCAATTGAAGTTGATGTTATAACCAGCTCTGGCTTTGGAAGATTTGCAGCTCCCGTTGACGAGAACCCTTCCCTATATATTGTTGAAGCCCACAGAGCTGTTAGCGAAGTAGATGAGATCATAGGACCTGAGCTAATTGGATTTGATGCTCAAGAGCAAGAGTTAATTGACAGTTATCTCTGGGAGATTGATGGGACGGACAATTTGAGCCATATAGGTGCTAACACTGCATTGGCTGTTTCAGTAGCTGTCGCAAAAGCTGCAGCTAACGTCAAGAAGATGCCTCTTTACAGCTACATCGGCGGAACATTTACAACGGAACTTCCAGTTCCGCTCATCGACTTTGCAAGTGATGATGCTTTTGAGTACTACGTTATGGTCAGGGATTTGATGGAGATAACAGATGTCGTTGATGCGATGGTCAAGATTGAAGAGCACGCAGAAAAAATAAGTGTTGAGGAACTCTCAAAGGCTTCAGAAGCTGCAAGTGATGAACTTGGATTGGATATTGCAATAGGGATTGTTCAAAAAAGACCTCTTGAGCTTGAAGAAGTTCTCAGAACAGTAGAGGACAACAACATAGCCTATATAAAGCCGCTTGGAGAGGAGGAGCTTTTCCTTGAGCTCATTGCCAGTACACATGGAGTTTTTGTTGATGGTGAATACCTCTTTAAAGAGAAGGACATACTTGATAGGAGATACTACAACGCGCTTTCAATAAAGCCTATAAACCTTGGCACACTCACCGATTTATACAACCTTGTGAATGATGCGAAATCCGAGAGGATTACGCCCATATTGGCTGAGGCGAAATTTGAATCGGCTGATGAGGCTTTACCTCACATAGCTGTTGGGCTCAAATGCCCAGCTATAATGCTCTACAAAGATTCGCTCGTTAAAATAAACGAACTGATTAGGATAGCTGAAGATTTGGGTGAAAGAGGAAGAATAATAACATTTGAGGGGTGAAAGGAATGGATGAGTATTTGGTTCCACTCGACCAATATTTGGCAGCTGGAGTTCACATTGGAACACAGCAGAAGACTAAAGATATGAAAAAGTTCATTTATAGGGTTAGGCAAGATGGACTTTACGTTTTGGATGTTAGGAAGACGGATGAAAGGCTCCGCATTGCTGGTAAGTTCCTTGCAAAGTTTGAGCCAGACAAAATCTTAGCGGTTAGCGTTAGGCTCTACGGTCAGAAGCCTGTTAAAAAGTTCGGCGAAGTAACTGGTGCGAGGGCAATCCCCGGAAGATTCCTCCCAGGAACAATGACAAACCCCGCGGTTAAAAACTTCTTTGAGCCAGATGTTCTGATTGTCACAGACCCGAGGGCTGATCACCAGGCACTCAAGGAAGCTGTTGAAGTTGGAATTCCAATTGTAGCCTTAGTTGACACTGAGAACTTGCTCAGCTACGTTGACTTGGCAATCCCAACAAACAACAAAGGTAGAAAGGCTCTTGCTTTGATTTACTGGATACTCGCAAGGGAAATCCTCTACAACCGCAAAGAAATTGAGAATAGGGAGGACTTCAAGGTTCCAGTCGAGGACTTTGAGATGAGGATTATTAGAACTTAAGCTTTCTTTTCTTCATTCTTAGCTTAATGATTTTAACCAAAATCCTATAAGCTCTTCTGCGTAACTTATTTTGGGTGGTAGTGATGATTAGGTATCCCGCCGTAGCGGGCAGCTTTTATCCCTCTGGCGAAGAGCTGGTGATAATGCTTGAACGCTTCTTCAGCGACTTGGGTGAACTTGGCAGTAAAAGGAAGATAACAGCAGGCGTTGCGCCTCATGCCGGCTATCTTTTCTCTGGTTATACGGCTTCAAGAACATACAAAGCTATCTATGAAGACGGCCTTCCAGAGACATTCGTCATAATAGGGCCAAATCACACGGGCTTAGGCTCACCCGTTGCCATATATCCAGAAGGAGAGTGGATCACTCCATTAGGAGAAGTTGAAGTTGATGCTGAATTAGCAAAAGCAATTGTCAAGAATTCCAGCATCGCCGACTTGGATGAGCTGGCTCACAAGTATGAGCACTCCATAGAGGTTCAACTACCATTTATACAGTACATAGCTGATAAGGCTGGCAGGAAAATCAAAATAGTGCCGATAACCCTTGGGCTTCAAGATGAGGAGGTTGCTGAGGACTTAGGAAAGGCAATTTTTGAAGCATCTCAAGAGCTTGGCAGAGATGTTGTTGTGATTGCAAGCACTGACATGATGCACTATGGCTACATGTACGGCTACGTTCCCTTCAGGGCGAGGGGAGAAGACTTGCTCGGCAGGATTAAGGAGTGGGACTTCAGGGTTATTCAGAAAATCCTGGAGTTTGACTACAAGGGCATGTTTGAGGAGATAAGAAAAATGGATCACACAATGTGCGGCCCGGGTGGAGTTGCCACGGGAATAGTGTTTTCAAGATTAGCTGGAGCCCTTGAAGCAGAGCTTTTACACTACACCACAAGCTTTGAGGTCAGCAGAAGTACAGATGCAATAGTTGGCTATGCATCAATTGTGATGAGAAAGATGTGAAAAGCTAAAAGAGCGTTAACGACATGGCAGTTGATGGTATGATCCAAAAATTGCTTAAAGGCGTGGGCTTTCTCCTTTTTATACTTGCTGTTATCTACCTGCTGGAATTTCTGCTTAACATAGATAATCCTTATTTTAATGACTCAGATGCTGTGGAGCTTATCTTGAAGTCTGCCATGTATTTCTTTGTAGTTGGTGGAATGCTGATATTATTTGCTGTAGCCTACTCTGAAATCAACAACTCATCTGTAAAAGCTTTAGGTGGAACGGTTCTTTTAGGATTAGCGGCATTACCCGGATATAGTGTTGGTGTAAAGTATCTAACAAGGAAATGTTGTTCTTCCTGCAGTACATTTAAGATGCATTGGATTGTTAATGTTATAGGTTTGTTCACATTTATATTTGCTGTTGGAGGTACAATCCTTCTATGGTTCCAATATCTGAGAGTCCTGTGTGAACAACCAAAAGGAAAATAAATTCGATGGATGTACTTTAAACCATGAAGATTGAAGATGCGATAAGAAGAATCCTCGATCTTGACAAAGAGAGAA
>JALTMZ010000099.1 GCA_027001105.1 Thermococcus sp. | reverse complement strand
TTCTACAATCTCATCTTCAATAATATATGTTTTTAAATCAGGCTGCCCCACATACTTCCAAACCTCATAGAATACCTCTGGAGCGAGGTGAATTTCTCCCTCAATTTCTGTATAGTCTGCTCCGATATCCTCCAGAAACTCTTTTATAACTTCTAAGTTCATAGAACTCACCATTATATACTTTCATCTCAAGAGTTAAATACCTATCGCTTTAACTATTGGTTGGTGGTGAGAATGGCGAGAGTTTATGTTGATGCTCAAGCCTCACGAGCACTTCAGAAGGGAGCTATGATTATCTTTAAAAAAGGCGTTGTTAGAACTGAGGGGGAGATAAAGCCGGGAGATATCGTTGAAGTGTATTCTCGTGGTGGAAAGTTCTTAGGTAAAGGGTTTGCAAATCCAAATTCTAATATAATGGTCCGTCTGTTGACAAAAGAAAAAGATGTGGAAATTAACAAAGAGCTCTTCAAAGAGAGGATTAGAAAAGCAAACAAATATAGGAAAAAGGTTCTCCGTTACGGCAACGTTTACAGGATGGTATATGGTGAGGCAGATTATCTCCCAGGATTAATCGTCGATCGCTTTAATGATATAGCCGCCATTCAGATTTCAAGTGCTGGCATGGAGAGATTTAAGCTTGATGTTGCTGAAGCGATAATGGAAGTTGAGCCAGAGATAGAGACTGTTTTTGAAAAGAACACTGGAAGATCAAGGAGAAGAGAGGGATTACCAGAGATTGAGCGTGTATTGCTTGGTAAAGAGAAATACAGAACGATAATTGAAGAAGGACGGGCTAAATTCATAGTTGACATGCGTGGACAAAAGACTGGGTTTTTCCTTGACCAGAGAGAAAACAGGATAGCTCTTGAGAAATATATTAGGGGCGGTGAAAAGGTTCTTGATGTCTTCACTTACACCGGAGGCTTTGCAATCCATGCCGCAGTTGCTGGAGCTGAAAAAGTGATAGCCATTGATAAGTCTCCAAGAGCAATAGAGCAGGCGAAGGAAAATGCAAAGCTCAATGGTGTTGAAGACAAAATGGAATTCATAGTAGGTTCAGCATTTCCTGAAATGGAAAAACTCCAAAAGAGAGGAGAAAAGTTTGATATAGTAATTCTTGACCCTCCCGCATTTGTCCAACATGAAAAGGACTTAAAGAGAGGATTAAGGGCTTATTTCAATGTGAACTATCAAGGACTTAAGCTTGTAAAGGATGGTGGAATCTTAGTAACTTGCTCATGCTCCCAGCATGTTGATTTGCAGGCGTTTAAGGATATGATAATTGCGGCTGCAGCAAAAGCTGGCAAATTCCTCAAGATGCTTGAACCCTACAGAACACAAGCTCCAGATCACCCAATACTGATGGCTTCAAAGGATACTGAATATCTCAAATGTCTGTTCCTATATGTTGAGGACATGAAGTGATTAAAATGGGGGCTCTCATTAGAGAGCTGTTTTTCCAAGAGTTCAGGCATAAGCTGGACAACTATAGAACCGAAAAGTTTAGAAGATTCCTCAAGAGAGCACCTTTAGTACAGCTCTCTTTTACTTCTACGGTGTTCTTAATTTTTTCATTTGTATTTCTCAGAGCTGAGAAATTGCTTGGAGAAAGTGAAATTGTTTTTGCTTCATTGGTTTCTGCCTTATTGGTTTTTGTTGTGGTCATTTCATCTTTTCTGGTTATAGAATTTCTATATTCACTTGCACGAACCCGAGCACTTCAGCCTTTGCTACTTCTCCCAATTAATGTGGAGTTCCTACCGCTTAAGACATGGCTCAAATATTACACTCCTCCTCTTATATTCCTGCTTTTGCCTTTTTTCTTGAAAATGCTGAAGTATCATTGGATGGCACTTATTGTGGCAATGATGTGGTTTATAATCTCGATAGCTATAGGCTGGGGTTTTGGGTGTCTTATTGCGATATTCTCTTTGAGGATGAGGAAAACCGGAATTTTAAGAGATATCTTTAGTCTAACACTGAGAGTCACCTTTATTCTCTTTTTGACTCTTTTCATATTCTACGGTGTCATATTTCCCGAAATATTTAAAAGTGTATTTCAGTTTAGAACACTGTCAACGTATCTCTTTCCAATCGCTCAGGCGACAACTCTCGTTTTGTCTTTCCGAGGAATCTTGCAATGGAAAGTAATCATGATCTATGCAATTCTTTCATTTCTGATTTTGCTGTTTGGTAACCATTTAATGGTGCTTCATCTGATTGAGGAAAAGCAAATTTCAAAAATTGAAAAATCATTTGAAGCAAAACTTTTGCCAAAAATGTTTTCAATGATAGCTAAAGATATTAAACTTGCCTTGCGGAGAAGTTCATTTCTCTTTATTCTTCTTATGCCATTTATCTTCTTAGTACCTCTCACATTTCTCAGAGACGATAGACTTGCAACTTGGGTTATGATAATAGGCTCTTTTGCAGCTATAATGTCATTAAATGTTCAAATTTTGCTTATGGAGGAATATAAAAGCGGCTGGTTCATGTTCTCTCTTCCAATAAACTGGAAAGAGTTTAGAAACGCGAAAGCTTTGACATCTTTTATCCTTTTTGCTCCAGTCTTATTAGTTTCTGTGGTTGTCGCAAAAGTTGATATATCGGGTTCTTTCCTCTTCCTTTTTATATTTGGAGCTTTTACTAATCTTCTAATGGCTAAAGCCATAACCCTTTGGCTTACTCGAAACATGAAGGATGAATACACGCTAATGCCTGCATATCTCACAATTGGAGATACATTGGTAATTTTTGGCTTAGCATTTTTTCTGGTCAATTTTTCAGCGTCTCTTTTCTATCTTCTCCATGGTTATATCAGAATTTTTGCTGGAGTCATTTTCTTGACATTGGAAGGGATTTTGATAATAATACTTTACAAGGAAGGTTAACCTTATAAGTTGGGGGAGCATAATTTCTTTGGCGAATGAAGAGAAAGCACCTCCTCTGAGCACTGCAATGAAGATACGCCCACGGTCTGACGCTATAGAGTGAAAATTAAGGAGTGCCTAACTCTTGTTCCGGCTTTAAATTTTATGTCTTTGATTTTGTAACCCATCTTTTCGGCTTCTTGGGTTATAGCATTAAGCAGAGGAGCTTTGTCAGGCAAAAACAGAGCAACTTTTCCTTTAGGTTTCAAGTAGTCTTTTGCCTCTCTCAAGAGCTTGAGTGAGAATTTTTCTCCATATTTGCCTCCACCTACAGCTTCGATAGGAGTTAAAACTCCCTTTGTGGGCTTCTCATAGTAAGGAGGAGCTGAGAATATAACATCGAATTTTTCTCTCTCTGGAATTAAGCCTTTTATGATCTGTCCTTTGCTTTTTATGAGCTTCACTTGAACCTTATTACACTCAATATTCCTTTTTGCATACTCAAAAAATTCTTCGTCAATCTCTGTAGCCCAAACTTTGCAATTAAATAACTTAGTTGCCATGATCGCCATCAATGCAGAATGACCAGTTCCAATTTCGAGGGCTTTTTCTCCACCTCTCAAAAATGTCTTTAGAAAAATGTATCGTGAAATTGGAGGGGTTATCAAGCCCTTTGGATGATATTCTATCTTGAGGTCAAAAACGGCTTTTGCAACTGCTTTATTGTATAGGATTCTTGCTTCTCTATTGCTGAAGTCAAGCTTGCCATTTTCTATATATTTTTGAAGCTCGGGGAAGATTTTCAGAGCTTCCTCTATTTTTAGTCCTATTATTTTCATGTTCTCACTCTCACTATCTGCTATATCTTGGGTTTTTCAAATTTTGCTTACCATTAACAGAAGTTTGCAAAATATGTATAAAAATAGTTATATACGATGAGGATAATATAACAAAATGGTGAACTGCATGGTGAGAACAAAGACACAAAACATATATGGTTCACGATTAGTGCTCCCTTGTGGGAAAGTTGTCGATCATTTGAGTGAAGATGTTATTGAGATGTTTGAGCACTACTATGGCGGCATCCCTGTTGATGATGCTGAATGCTTGCTATGCCCCTATGCGGATAGGATAATCCTTGACTTTGGTTTTGTGATCAATGTGTGTATTGCTTCAAAATTTGCAAAGTGAAAGATGAGCAAAATCATAATAGGGTTAAAATTGCCATAACTTTTGCGTCCTCAACTATGTTGTCTATTTTAGCGTACTCGTTTGGCTGGTGTGCCGTTTCATCGCATGTACACCACACAACTGCCGGGATTCCAAGCATTCTGAAGTAAGCTGCAAAAGTTCCTCCCCCAATTCCTCCAACTTTGGCTTCCTTGTTTCTTAAGACTTTAATCGCTTCTTGGAGTAATTTCACTATTTCGCTATCTTTTGGTGTTGGTTCTGGGGCATCAACCCTCTGCATAACTTCAATATCAATTTTTGCCCCTCTGTACTTTTCTTCTATTTCTTTTGCGAGCTCTTTAGCATCATTTAAAATGTCATCAAGATTGTACCTGGGCAGAACTCTACAGTCAAATACTATCTCATGCTCTCCCGGAGCTATGTTTGGGGCATCTGATGGATTTCCGCCCATAGTTGGCTCGAAAGTGCTCTCAGGTGGGTCAAAGATTTCATCCTTTGCATCATATTTCTCATGGAGGAGTTTGTCGAGCTTATAACCATATTCCAAAGCAATACGGTGAGCGTTAACGCCTTTATCAGGCATGCTTGCATGAACCTGCTTCCCCTTAAATTTAATTTTCATCCAGAGTATGCTTTTTTCTGCTATTTCTATGAATGTTCCTTCTTCGTTTCCACCATCTGGTACTAATACGAGGTCGTTTTTTCTGAAGAGTTGTGGGTGGTTCTCCATGAGCCATTTTATTCCGTATTCACTCCCTGTTTCTTCATCACTCACGAATGCGAGGATTATTGTCCTCTTTGGTCTTATGCCGAGATTCATTAGTGCTTTAACCGCATACAAGCTTGCGACTAAGCTCTGTCCGTTGTCCTCGCTTCCCCTACCATAAACTCTCCCATCCTTAATGACTGGCTTGAACGGTTCTGTTACAGTCCAACCCTCCCCGGGCGGGACTACGTCTAAGTGAGTTAAAATCCACAAGCGCGGTGCTTCTTGGCTTTCTCCATAATAATAAGCCAAAATGTTCGGCCTAATGCCGTTTTTAGCCCTTTCATCCGGGGCATCATAACGCTCAATCTTATCAAAACCCCAGTCCTTTATTATTTCTAAAAGTTTTTCAGCTTTATCGTATTCCCCTTCCCCACCATAATCAGGGCTTATTGCTGGAATACTAATAAGCTCAACCAACACTTGAACCATATCATCCCTCAACCTCTCAACTTCTTTGGAGACCTTTTCGATGATTTCGTCCATGAGCTTCACCAATGTAGCTTATCCCTGACTGCTTAAACCATTTTTGGTTACGTCGATAAATCTCCAGTAGCCAAATGCCTTATATACTGCTGTGTGTAAAATTTTAACATCTGAAAAAAGAATAGGAGGTAAAGGCATGATAGAGATAACATTTCTGGGCA
>JALTMZ010000098.1 GCA_027001105.1 Thermococcus sp. | reverse complement strand
TGCCAAGATTGGAAGACCAACACCACTCTTCAGGGCAACACATTTGGAAAAAGCCCTCAAAACGCCAGCAAAAATTTACTTCAAATATGAAGGAGCAACGATAACAGGAAGCCACAAAATAAACACTGCCTTAGCCCAAGCCTATTATGCTAAAAATCAAGGTATTGAGAGGTTAGTTACTGAAACTGGCGCAGGTCAGTGGGGAACAGCTTTATCCTTAGCAGGAGCTTTATTTGGACTGAAGGTTAGAGTTTACATGGCAAGGGCAAGCTATCAGCAGAAGCCCTACAGAAAAATATTAATGCAAACATATGGGGCAGAGGTCTATCCATCACCAAGCGACAGAACAAGCATTGGAAGGAAGTTTTTGGCTCAAGACCCCAACCACCCGGGGGGATTAGGGATAGCAATAAGTGAAGCTATAGAAGATGTTTTGAATGACGAAAATGCTCGCTATTCATTGGGTAGTGTTTTAAATCATGTTTTAATGCACCAGACAATTATTGGAGAGGAAGCAAGACTTCAAATGGAGCTACTTGGTGAAGAGCCAACAACAATAGTTGGCTGTGTTGGAGGCGGAAGCAACTTTGCTGGCTTAGCCTATCCGTTCGTTAGAGACGTTTTAAAAGGTAAAGCAGAGCACGAGTTCTATGCGATAGAGCCGAGAGCAGCACCATCAATGACAAGAGGAGTTTACACTTATGACTACGGAGACAGCGGAAGGCTAACGCCGAAGATAAAGATGCACACTTTGGGACACACCTATTATGTTCCTCCAATCCACGCTGGAGGACTGAGATATCATGGCTTAGCTCCAACACTGAGCATTTTAATAAACCACGGTATAGTAAAGCCTAAGGCGTATCATCAAACGGAGATATTTGAGGCAGCAGTTCTATTTGCAAGGACAGAAGGCATTATCCCAGCACCAGAAAGTGCCCATGCAGTGAAAGGCGTAATTGACTTAGCGCTAAAAGCAAAAGAAAATAGAGAGAAGAAAGTTATCCTATTCAATCTAAGCGGACATGGATTGCTTGACCTCAAAGGATACGAAGACTTCCTTGAAGGAAGACTTAATGATTATGAACCTGATGAGTTTCCAATTTTGGGAAATAGCTAACTTCTCCATTTCCTACTTTTTACTATTGGGCAAGTACCTCAGTAATCAGGTAATAGCCACGCTAACAGCTTTAGCAAATGGCAAATACTTCTCTATAATTCTTCTATGCACCTCACCGACAATCTTCTTGGTTTCTTCTCTTGGTACCCTGAAAGTGGCCCAATTTTTTCCCTCAGATATCACTTCATATGAAACTTCCGGATGTTCGTTTATCACACAAATTATGCCATAAGGTTCTTCGGCTTTGTAGGTAATTATTGGCATTCCAGAACTCCTTCCGGAAACTAATGTCCCCATCCACCATCCTTTCGTCCTGCCAAAAAGAAGGGGAATTTCATTCTCACTCGCCAGTTTAACTGCCTTCCACTGTATTGCCTCCATGCCAAACTTCGAAGCAATTAGAGCTTCATCATAGGAAACAAAAGGAATTAGCTTTGCATCTCTGACTACCTTTGGATCTGCGGTGTATATTCCTTCAACATCACTCATTATCAGTACAGCCCTTGCCCTGAGACAAGTTCCAGCCACAACTGCTGTGTAGTCACTCCCTCCCCGGCCAAGCGTTGTTCTAAAGTTTTTAAAACCTCCAATAAATCCAGGAATTACAGGAACTTTTCCATCTTCCATCAGATCTCTAATGCGAGTAAACAACCTTCTTGTTTTAGCAATGTCAACCTCTGCATCCCCAAAGTTTCCATCGGTCTGTATAACATTCCAAGGTTCAATAAATACACCGTCTATAGCTTGGGCAAAAATTGAAGCAGAAAAAAGTTCACCAAACGATAAAATAAAGTCCCTTCTAATCCTATCATCTGGAAAATTCAAACTAAATGCAAAAGATAGCCCCCTTGATAGCGATTTAATCACATCTGGGTCAATACCATGCTTTTTTGCAAAACTTGCATAGTCAAGTAATATGCTTTTGAGGATTTTCCTGTCTCTGGTTTTGGATAGCAATTCAAGCTTATCCGTAATTCCTTTCAGTGCTGAAACTACCACTGCAATCTCATTTTCATCCCTCAGCATTTTTACAAGCTGTACTGCATCATGGAAGTCATGCCTCAATGAACTACCGCCAAATTTTACAACAAGCCTCATTAAAGGCACCTCAAAAATCCTTTAATGTTCTAAAAGGTACACTTGTTTTTCCCTTCTTTTCAAGTTCCTTTCTCACTATCTCAACTCCCTTAACCATATTGACAAGTTTCTGATATGCTATATTCCTTGAGAGTAACTTTAGACCACAGTCGGGGTTTATGTAAAGTCTCTCTGGCTCTATATAGTTGAAGACCTTTCTAATTGCCCTTGCAACTTCTTCGGGGGTCTCAATACGGGGGTTGTGAACATCTATAACACCAAAGCCAAGCTCCTGGGAAGTAAGCTTTTTAAGAAAATCCATATCTCTAAAGTTTCTATTGGCGAACTCTAAAGCAAACTGGGTAACATTAAGATCATCAAAGTAATCTGCAAGGAGGTAATAGTTACTGTAGCAGACATGCATGCCAACTTTAAGCTTTAAACCTTTAACTGCCCTGTTTATAACTTCCACTGCCCATTCTACTTCATTTGGATGATTTAAAATTGCTGGTTCATCTATCTGAATAAATTTTGCTCCCTCTTTTTCAAGGAGTTTAAATTCTTTGTTGAGAATCTTCGCTAAGTCCATAGCAAAATCTTCCTTGGTATCATAATATTCATTGAAACTCCACTCTGCCAAGGTATAAGGGCCTGTAATAGGAATTTTGACTATCTCTCTGGTTGTAACCGATTGAACAAACTTGAGTTCATCAAGCACAAGCGGCTCCTTGTATTCAAGTTTGCTAACTGCAGATGCCTTGTTGAAGTAGAAATTTCCCCAAACCCTGATTGGACCATAAAACCTAAACCCGTGTATCTTTGCTGTAAAGTATTCTGTCATCTCACTTCTACCCATTTCTCCATCCCATGGAATATCTATTCCTGCTCTCTCATGCTCCCTGAGCACTGCAACACTTGCATCTCTAACGGCTTCTTTAAAATCTTCTTCGGGAATCTTTCCAAGCTCATAAAGTTTGTACTGTCTTAGAAGCCATCTCGGCTTTGGATAGCTGCCAATAACACTTGTAGGAAGTATTGGGAGCTCCACTTTATTCACCCCCCAGTCTTCCTAAGAGTTTTAGCTTTCTCCAGGCTACACTTTCTGGGAGAAAGTCAAGCAGGGTATTTGGGGTCACGTAAATCCTTGAGAAGTTTCCCGATAATTTGAGAAGCTTATCTCTAATCCTATCACTCCTCTCCATCTTTGTCTCTCTGGCATTGACAACCCCAAGACCAACTTCACCACCTATCCCATCCGGCAGTGATCCCTCAACAAGATCTACATTGAGAATTACCCCCTTGGGAATAACCTGTGGAGTTCCAAAGTACGTGACAACCCATAGCTTCCTGAGCTTGCCCAATTCCTCAATGACGGTTTTTGCAGTCTCCTTGCTTATATGAACCTCTTCCTCCCTCGTTGCCCTTGAAAGTTCTGATGCTAAAGCCGGTTCTTGAAGTTCCACAATATCAACTTCAAGCTCCTTTATAAGTGGTGTGAGAACTTTCTCAGCATAATCCTTGGCAAGTGCTTCAAGGTTCTCGTAGTACTCATTTAGGGAATGGTATGCCAGAGTTACTGGGCCTGGAAGAACAGCTTTTAGGGTTGCCTCTGGATAAACTTCCTCAAGGATTTCCTTTGCAATGCTTACCCATTTTGGGATTGGATTGTCAAGCAGATTGACTTCTCCTTTAACAACAGGCGAGCGGTAAAAGAAGTTGTTTTCATAGAATTTAAAGAGTCCATTAACCTCAACTCCATCTATGTACCGTATGAGGGGATTAAAGATGTCATCCCACCTGTACATCCCATCCGTGATTACTTTGATTCCAGCATCCCTTAATTTCTGAAATGCCTTCTTAGTGTGTTCTCTATAAGCTTCCTCAAGCTTATCTTCATTTAATCGTCCGATGCTGTATAATTCGATCTTTTTTGCCAATCCAAGCGGTCTCGGCAAGCTTCCAATAAGAGCAGGAACAACCCTCATCCAAACACCTCCTTAACCTGTTCATAAGCCTCTTTCCATAAATTTAACCAATTATTAGGATTCTTGGACAGAACTATTAAATTAACACCTCCTGCAACGTCAAGAGATTTTACTTCCTCGAGGACTTCCTCAAAAGTTCCATTTTCTGCTGGTATCCCCATTCTCTTAAGAAGAAGTCTTATGTCATCATTTATTGGATACAAAAGAGAGACCATCACTGGAACTTCAACACTGGTGTACTTTTTTAATTCAAGGAATGCCTCTTTGATCTTGGTGATGCTCTCTCTATTTGCAACCACCTGAGTGAAAAACAGCTCGACTCCAGCCATGAGCTTTCTGGCAATTCTCTGTGCCTCCACTCTGGGTTTATAGTGAGGATTAAGTGTGCCTGCAACTCTTGGCCTTTCCATTACCTCAAATATTTCCTTTGTTGGTAGAACCCCATTAAAAATAAGCTTAGCCAAGCGTATCATGTTTGCAGAATCGAGATCGAATACTGGTCTACTGGGCAAAGTGAGACTCGGCCAGTCTCCCGTTGTTAAAAGGACTACCTCAAAATTAAAGAGAACCGCTGTTTTAAGCTCTGCTGTTAGAGCAGACAGATTTCTGTCCTTTGCTGTTAGATGGGGCATGACTTCAATTCCAAAATGCTTTAAATATGTGGCAAAAGCTGTTGGCGAGAAATGAGGATAACCAAGAGGATTATCGGGGATTGTATATAGGTCTGGATTTATCTCGGCTACAATCTTTGCTATGTCCTCCTCGTTTTTAACCGCCGCTATTGGAAATTCAACACTTATTGCTTTGCCGTTTTCAACCCAGCGCCAAAAATTTGAATTTCTCGGTTTGATATGTCTGCTTGATATTTTTTCTATCTCCATTAATATGGGATGTTCGTTAAAAAACATTGCTCCATCCAAGTAATGAATCCTTTCAAGTATCCTCAGCCATGGACATGGATTCCCATTTACCTCACATCTGCTATTTAATGCACCCCCACATGGACCATTCAGGAGAGATTTGGGACAGCTAAGAACTTTGAGTTTAATCACCTCCCAAAGCCCTGTCCAAATCTTCAATCAATTTATTCACATCCTCTAAACCTACAGATAGACGTATCAAATGGGGGGTAATGCCTAAGATCCTCCTGTGTTCTTCACTCATTGTTTTGGCGGCACTTATTACTGGAGAACTTGCAAGGCTCTCTGTTCCTCCAAGAGAAGGTGATGGAAATATTAAACGGAGAGAAGAGAGGAATTTCTTACTGTCCTCCTTTATTTCAAAGCTGACCACTCCTCCAAAGAGTTTCCTTTTAAAGAGTTTTATTGCTATTGAATGGTAGGGATCACTCTTT
>JALTMZ010000097.1 GCA_027001105.1 Thermococcus sp. | reverse complement strand
AACCTTCTCTGGACTGAACTGAGACAAAAATTCCAAAAGAACAAACAGCATTTTCTCAGTTTTTTCGCTAAGCTTGTATCCCCTCTGATACTTCAAGTCTCTAACAAAGCCATCCTCACAAAGGACGGCCTTCCCTTCGAGAGCGGATTCCAAGGTTATAAGAACATTGAACCCATCAACTGCCAAGATTTTATTCCTTATAAACTCAATCGGCATTTTCTTTCTTTGTCTGTTATCCAGTTCCTTATCGCTGAAAACGCATCTCGCCAGAAAATATCTCTCCATCTTCTTTAGCTTATAATGGTTTGCAACAAAATTCAGTGCAGTGCTTTTTCTATAACCCCTGTTCAGCAAATACTTCAAATCCAAATATGCATCAAGGATAGGAGAAGGCATTAAACCACCTTCTCCAGCACCTGATTTTCTGCATGAATCCGGATTTTGACCTTTCCACTCAGCAGGGAGTTTCTGATCTTCTTGGTTAAAATTTCATCAACTTGGAAGATTCCAGATAGATGTCTCATTTTGACATCTATGACCACGGGTGTCCTGTTGTCTCCCTCTTGTATTTCAACTTTCTCAATCGCAAGTGCAGAGACGGAGTGAATATCAACTTTATCCTTCTTATGGACAAGTCTTGAGCGACCTTGCTCCATATCACAGCCATCAGCAACTGTAACGCAGCTGCCCTCAATTGTTGTGCACTGGGTTGCTTCGTCATGGGTGTAAATTGCGTTAAGAGTCAGTGCTTTCAAAAGCAGCCAATCATCCTCCTCAAACTCTTTGGCAAGCTTTTCTATGATCGGTTCTGCCAAAATCGTGCTGAAAAGGTAGTGATTCTCACGGTGGATCATGTTCCCAATATCATGAAATAAAGCCCCAAATGCGACTATAAACTTGCTCCATTTAAAAGGCTTGCCGAGCTTTTCTGCTGTTGTTTGAATCCCAAATTTTTTGACAATCTTTAAAATCTCCAATGCCCTCCTTGCTGTTAAAAGGACGTGTATGCTCCCATGATCATTAAACTGGTAAACGTTGAGAACAATATAGTTTGTTGTATTGAAATAATATTCATAATCTTCAAATGTTTTTTTGAACATTTCAAACAGCTTGGCATCCTCCATGAGATCTTTTATCTCACTCAAAAGCTTAATTTTGTCGTACATTTCATCTCCCCCCATTTATTCCATGCTTTTTGATTTAAACCTTTTTAAATCATTTCCATTCGACTTGAAGCTGTGGAAAATTATTAATATAATAAGGTACAAAAGTAATATAATCATATATGCCCGCTTTTGTTTTTTGCGGGTTCGGAGGGGAAAATATGAAAAAATCTTCACTATTGGTGCTGTTTGTAGCTGGACTGGTTCTTATAAGTGGGTGCATTGGGGGAGTTAAAGAGAAAGCGGTGGAAGAAGCCAAAGAAAAAGCGGAGAGCATGATAGAGAGCTACTCCCAAAGCCTCACTCAAACATACACAGAGGAAACCCCCACTGAAACCGAAGAAACTACAGAAACAACCACAGAGGCTGGCTACGCCAGTTGGACAAATCCATGGGATCTCACAATGCCCGTGGAGATAGATGGCAAATCCTACTACATAACCTACATAAAATACAGGTTCAAAGTGAGGAGTGAAGAAGGGGGAAAAATATACGAATATATCGTTGAGAAAAGAAGAGGAAAAACAAAGATACACGTCTATGGAATGCAGATTGATTTTCAAACGGGAGAGAAAAAGAAGGTTGATCTGGGGGAATTTGAGGTTTATGAATACTACGGAAAAGTGATTCCAGTTAATGGTAAGGAAATGGACAAGCCCTTAGAGATTGTATCGTGGAGCCCAAATGAAAACGACATTAACTCTCAGTTTTTTGCATATCCCGTTGTAATGGGCTTAGAAGCTGGAGGACCGGAGATAGTTGGAATAAAGGTAACCTACGGAGACAAAAGTTATGAGGCATACAACCCCCTTGCCGTGGGAAAAATGGAGTACACCCCATACGTTGAGGGAGAGCTCAACTGGTATGGGGACATGCCAGATATCCAGAACATGTACATGGGATTCTTTACCATGGCGAGCTTCGGTCTCTGGGGGGCTTTTACTGAGGAAAATCTGTATGAGAAATCCAGCGGGACATGGGGATACTTGGGCTGGCAGTACAACTATGAGATCAATCCCAATGGCAAAGTTACTTTGGGAGGCAAAAGTTTCAGAGTTTCAGACGTTAAGTGGAGCTATGTATTTGGAGATATTCAGGGACAGGGAAGGGCAGTATTAGCCCCAAACCTTCCAATTCCAATAGAGGCAGAAGGTGTGTTTGTAGGTCAGGGAGCGAACTACTATACATACATAAAAATTGAAGATTTAGGGTTTGAAAAAGCTTAAGCAAAACTTTTAATCTTTTCCTCCATATCTTCTTTCATGTTTGGAGAATACGAACTGAAGACAAGATTCATCAGAGTTTTCGATAAGAAGATTCATCTCACCGAGGAGACCGAAGAAATTGTTGTCTATCGGCGAGATGAGGTTAAGAGAATAATAAAAAAATCTGGGAAGCTCAAAATTCTGCCTTCCCCTGCCATTGGTTATGGGGTTAAGCTTCTCATGATTCGGTTTGATGAACCAATAGCCATCCCACCAAAAGATACAATCTCCGGATATGCTGAAGCACCTGTTGAAGTGGATGTGAAGCTCGGAAAACTAACAATTGACCATTTCGTATTGGGGAGGGAGAAATATGCCCTCTACGGAACTGTAGACGTCGGAGTCATTACGAGGTACCACAAGAGCTCTTTCTACTTAAAGGAGCCTGAATCTGTGGGAATTGCAAAAATAATTATAAGCAACCCTTCAAAAGAATGGAAAATAGTTGACAGAGTAGTGTTCCCAATAAAGGACAGCGTGATGTTTTATAATGCTGAAAAAGCATATTATCCCCTTTTGATAGTTACACTAAAAACAGGCACTCCGGAAGTTAACAACACCGGAAAGCCTCCAGAAGAAAATTTAACCCCCACAAAGGAAGCATTGTCGCTACCAAACTTCCTCATGAGGTGGTGAAAATGTTCAACATGACAGAACTTTTTTCGTCAAGTCCACTATCTGAAGTAACTCCAATCATGCTGATAAAGGCTGCAGCAGTTCTACTATCCGGAATAATCATAGCAAACCTCATCAAAAGGTGGATCGTAGGAATTTCGAGAACTACAAAATATGTGTGGATAATAAACGAAGACACAGGAGAAGCAATAAGAAGGCTGGTCATAATAATTGCACTCATCTATTCTCTCGATACGATTGGAGTCCTCTCAATCAGCATGGCTGGGACTACACTGAGCAACATAATAAGCGCATTCCTTGTGTTCTACTTCTCGTACCTTATCGCAAAGAAGTCCAAAGATTACCTTCTGATCGGAGGGGCAAAAAGAGGAAACCTCCCTGAGGTTCAGCTCAAAGCTAAGCTCTTCTACTACTCCCTGCTGACGGTGGCTTTTTTAATAGCACTGAACATAGCCGGCTTTACAGGGAAACTAACAACGATCATCGCAGCAGCTGGAATCACGGGAATCATTTTAGGTTTTTCAGCACAAACAGTGATAGCGAACTTCATCTCAGGAATATTCATGTATTTTGACAAGCCGTTAAAAATCGGTGACCCCGTTGAAGTCGCCGGTTATTCTGGGGTAGTCAACGATATAAGGATACTCTCAACAAGGATAAGAACATGGGATGGTGTCCTGGTAAGGATCCCAAATGAAAAAGTGTTCAACAGCGAAATAAAGAACCTCCAGAAGTTTCCGGCAAGGAGGGTTGATGTGATTATCAGCATAGCGTATAAGGAAGATGTGAGCAGGGCCATTGAGGTTATAAAGAGAACCCTTGAAGAAATGCCTCTTGTACTGGCAGAGCCTGAACCTGCGGTATATGTTGATGAACTTGCGGACAGCGGTGTAAACATTTATGTCAAAGCATGGGCTCCCAGTGAAAAGTGGTTTGATGTAAGGAGCACGATTCTTGAAAAACTCAAGAAAGCCCTTGAAAGAGAGGGTATAGAGATTCCGTTCCCGCAGCGTGTCAACTGGTTTGCTGAAGAGCTCAGAGTGAAAGTTGAGAAGGAGTGACCCAACCTCCTCGAATCCTTTTGGGGAAAAATTTATAAATCAACCACATGGACTACATAACGAAGGGCTGGGCTGTAGGGTCCCGCGGTAGCCTAGCCTGGGAGCGGCGGCGGACTGTAGATCCGCAGGTCCCCGGTTCAAATCCGGGCCGCGGGACCACCAGAATTCTATAAACATTTTACCCACCTCTTCTCCAAATAAGAGCGTTCTAAGGATCTTATTAATGAATTTCGATTTATTGATTGCGAGCTCATCCATAACTGCGGACACTTCTTCATCAAGCGTGATGTGAACGTCTTTCTTTCGGCTTTTTCGGGCTGAATCTTTGATGTGAGAGCCTCTATTTTTAATGGAGCTTGTGGAGGATTCCTCCATAATTTTGCACCAGGTAATGAATATGCATTACTGATATATATGAGCATTGGAGGATCACCCTAAAAAGATGAAAGTTAAAGGTACTTGCTCAGTTTGTCTTTTGCTTTGCCAATGTCTTGGAGGAGCTTGTAAAACTGCTTCTGATACTTGTCCTTCTCGGGCGTGTATATTCTAACCTTTTCAATCCTTGTGCCCTCATTTGAGTGTTTGATTCTCATAATAGCCACGAAATGCAATGTATCAAAAATAAAGCGAACCCTCTCAGAGAACTCGTGAACTCCTTCATCCTCTTCATGTTCTCTTTTGACTACCTTGTAATATATGAGATCAGCATCAGTAAAGATAACTTCCTGGATATGCTGGCAATAGCCATTTTCTACGAAGATATAGTTTGATGCTTCAACTTGATATTCATCCTCCCCAACTTCCAGAGGTTCCAAAGTGTGGAATTCAACGGGAACTGCGTACCAAAACAGCTCTTTCTTGATCATGTCAAGGATGTCCTCTGGCTCATCGTAGCCAGTAGTTCTTAAATATGCCTTCTTTATGTATCTATCCTGCGAACCTTCTCCAAAAAGTTCAAAACCTTCATCTTCCCAACTCACGATGCAGACCCCCTAATTTTCTTGATTCGTTTTCTAAGCCAATCATAGCTGATTTCAATCCCATCGGCTCTCATGATTTTCCACAAACTCCTGATTGTTAAATCCGGATACTTCTTGAGATATCGTTTCAACGTTGCATCGGTAAGCTTTGGAGGTCTGCCTTTCTGTTTTCCTGCCTCCCATGCTGCCAGTTGTCTCTCCCTCAGCCTTTTCCTCTCGAACTCAGCAACCCATGATAGAATTGATAGAATCAGCTTTCTGATGTTGTTATCCATGGTTTGGAGGAATTCCTCCTTTACGGAGAGGACTTTCACACCTTGCTCTTCAAGCTCCTTGATTGTGTTTACAGTGTCCTCCATATTTCTTCCAAGTCTGTCTATTGCAAAAACTAGGATTGCATCAACGGGATTTGTTTTAATGTAGTTCAGGAGAGTTTGTGCTCCTTCCCTCTCTTTGAATCTCTTTGTTCC
>JALTMZ010000096.1 GCA_027001105.1 Thermococcus sp. | reverse complement strand
GTATGAACCGGAGGCAATTGGTGCAAACAGCTCATCTTCCCTATAGTCTGGCTCAAAATTAATACCAACCTCATGACGAATTACCGCCAGTCCTGTTTCTGACGCAACTGTAATAACATCATGCCCCAGCTTTCTCAAAACTTCCACAAGCCGGAGTCCGTAAATTACGCCACTTGCTCCTGTTATTCCCACCACAATCCTCATACTCCCACCCACTGAAGACCCACATTTTTATGATTTTTAACTATTAACACCCCTTAATTTGTAGGTTATCCAAAGTATTAAACGTTTTTCATTATTAAAATCAGGATTTAACGAACAACATTTATAAATATCAAACGATAATACTATAGGACGGTGTAAAAATGAAGAAGAGTGGCTACACCAAAGTTCTTCTCAATAAAGCCTTAGAGATAATTAAAGAAATTGATGCCAAAGCGCTGGTACTGATAACCCCATCATTTGAAGGGAAAATACCTGAAGTTGAAGTCCCCATTATACTTGTTGGTAAGGACTTTGATATCTCCGATGAAAGGGTTAAAAAAATCCCCCTGCCGCTATCTTTAGGGATAAAGAACGTGGTAAATCTCATTTCCGCATTTCTTGTTGAGAACAACATTATATCTAACGGAGAAACATTCCTCTACATCACTCCAAATACCCTTGGGATAAGAACTGTGAAAAGAAACATAGCGACTACAAAGGGTTTCTTTGAGGAAGCTCAAACCGTGCTTCAAAGACTACTTGAAATAGCAGTAGAATTAAGCTTAGAGGGAAAGGAAGGATATCCTGTTGGAACAATATTTGTGGTCGGAGACACAAAAAATGTTCTGAAGTACTCCCATCAGATAGTCCCAAACCCCTTCAGGGGGCATAAGCTGAATGTGCTGGATAAGAACATTAAGGGTGTTATAAAAGAATTTGCAACCCTTGACGGGGCATTTATAATCAGCAACACCGGAAGGATTGTGGCAGCAGGCAGATATCTCGATGTTGACCCAAAAAAACTTGATGTCCACTTACCTCCGGGCCTGGGGAGCAGACATCTTGCAGCCGCAGCTATCTCAAAGAAAACAAAGGCAACGGCAATAACACTCTCGGAAAGCGGTGTGATTAGGGTATTTAAAAATGGCGAGATAATCCTTGAATACAATCCCAGAATGAGATATTAAAGAGGAAGGAAAACGAAGAAGAGCTCAGAAGAGCCATTGGTTCTCAATACATTCATCACATGGGGGCTTTTCTCCAGCTATTGCTCTGAACTTTTTGTATATACACTCCGGCAGACCGAGAGGACATCTATCTGGGGTGAGCTCTGGTCTCACTTTCGTTGGATCGAGTTTTATCCTGATGTATGCTTCGTACTCTTCAACTTTCTTCCATGGGAGGATCTTTGCTCCATAAATCACCAAATTGTCGTAAATCTTTGCATAATCTCCAACAACTGCGCCTTCTTTGAGGATGACGTTCTTCCCTATTACCACCCCTTCTCCAAGAATTGAGTCCTTAATTTCGCTCTTTTCTTTGATTATGTCACTTCCAATGAGAATTGATCTCTTTAAGTATGCCTTGTCCTCAATTATTGTGTTTGGTCCAATGTAGGTGTATGCTTTGATCTTCACTCCATGTCCTACTTTTGCTCCACTGTCAATATAAACAGGGCCTTGAATCTCAACGTCCTCCGGAACTTCAGCATCCTCTTTTATCGTAAAGTATCCGTCTTCCCTTGCAATTTCGTCGAGAGCTATTTGATGGGCATAGAACAAATCCTCCGGAGATCCGAGGTCAACCCAGTAGTTTTCCTTCGGCATTTTATGACCATAAACTAAGCCTTGACTGACAAACTTTGGAAGGATTTCTCTCTCAAAATAAACTTCCTTTCTCCGTGGTATCTCCTTTAGAATCTCTTTATCAACCACATAGATTCCAGCATCAACTAAGTTAGTTTTTGGTCTCTTTGGCTTTTCTTCAAATTCTATAACTTTTCCTTCTTCATCAGTTATTACAACACCGTATTTTTCTGGGTCATATACTTTTGTCAGAGCTACTGTTATCACTCCTTCATTCTCCCTGTGAGCTTTAATCAGCTCTGCAAAGTTGAAGTTCGTGAAGACATCTCCATAAATTACTAAGAACTCATCGCTGACGTACTCTTCAACATTCTTTAATGCTCCTCCTGTTTCAAGAGGCATCGGGTCATTCACGAACCTTATGTCCTTGGGATAATCGCTCATCTTCTCTTCTATAAACTCCCTGATCTCTCCCCTCATATAGTGGACCGACAGGATTATCTCGTCAATCTCCTTTATCTTTTCCAAGTTTTCTAAGAGATACTGAAGATTAGGCTTTCCAAGAACGGGAACCATTGGTTTTGGTCTTGTTGATGAAATTGGCCTCAGTCTTGTTCCAAATCCTCCAGCAAGAATAACAGCTTTCATTAACACCACCGATAATAATTAAGATCGAACGCTTATATATTTTGCTGCTTAGGTTGTTTTTGAAGAATTGGATGAATTTTTCTCGGATATCTGGTAAATCTGTCCCTTAAAGTGAATGCATGATCCAGAGCATATCTTCTTCATTGGACACCTATTACAGACAGAACTTCCAAGCTTGACTTTTTCGATATATCCTAAGCTTTCCAATATTTTTATTATTCCACTAACTTCTTCAACACTTATACCCATAACCCTTGCTATTTCTTTGGGATTTGTATATCCACTTTTGATAAGCTCAAGGACTTCTTCAATGGTTGCCACAATACTTCACCCCATGATAAATAATCCCAGATGATACACAAGAATCCCAATCACGGTTGCTAATATAAGATTGTAGAGGGACGCCACTAAAGCCCACTTCGTCCCCCCTTCAGCTCTTATTGCAGCAATTGTAGCGATGCAAGGAAGATAAAGGGTTGTTACAAGAGATAAAACAAACGCCTGCAGTGGGCTCATTGCTTGTCTCATTAAGACCCCTAATGCTTCTTCATTTCCCCCGATTCCATATATAACACCATATGTAGCGATAACATTTTCTTTTGCTATTATCCCAAAAATTAAACTTACAGCAGCTTTCCAGTCAAGGCCCATTAGTTTAGTCACAGGTTCCAATGCCCGCCCAATGATTTCAGCATAGCTTAAACCAGTACCAACAGGCTGTGGATAATTGCTCAGATACCATATTGCAACTGCCCCAGCAAGAATAACAGTTCCTGCCTTTTTCAAAAATTCCTTACTTCTCTCCCACGAGTGAATCACCACACTCTTCCATGAAGGGATTAGATAGTCAGGAAGCTCAATTATGAATGGGCTCTCTTCCCCCTTAATTACAAATCTACTCAGTATAAGGGCTGAAATCAATGCTAATCCAAGAGAAATAGCATAAATGCTGATGGCAACCAGGGCTTTATGCCTCTCAAAGAAGACTCCAGCAAGGAAAGTTATAACCACCATTCTCGCACTGCACGGCACAAGAGGGTTTATGATCATTGTTAGAATTCTATCTCTCTCATCATCTAATGCTCGAGTTGCCATAACTGCAGGCACAT
This sequence comes from Thermococcus sp., assembly GCA_027001105.1. Taxonomy (GTDB): domain Archaea; phylum Methanobacteriota_B; class Thermococci; order Thermococcales; family Thermococcaceae; genus Thermococcus_B. The sequence continues at coordinate 2,045 of JALTMZ010000096.1, read as the reverse complement.
TACATCCAAATGCCAAAACCATTGGGATAAAGCTCTTTCCTGGCAAATTAAACTTCCTCATTATTCTCTCCATGACAACAGCCGCTCTTGCCATGTACCCAGAATCTTCAAGGAGAGACATTGCAACAAAGAGCAGGAACACCAGAGGAAAGAAGCTCAAAACTGAGCCAACACCACCAATTATCCCATCAACAATCAAGCCTCTTAGAGTGTCATTAACTATATATCTCCCAATGTTATCACCCAATACTCCAAAAAATGAGTCTAAACTTTCCTGAAGTGGCGTTCCAACTGTAAAGACGAACTTAAAGAGAAAATAAAAGATTGCAAGGAGGGATAGCATACCATAAACCGGATGCGTCAGAATTCTGTCAAGCTGGTCGGTTAACGTTTCTTTTTGCTCAGCAAAGTGAGTAACAAACTGATGGATTAAGTTATCGATGAACTCATATTTCTGATTAGCAATAATGATATCAAGAGATTTCTTATAATGCTCCTCCAGCTCTCCTATATGATGCAGAATTTCGTCCATCTTTTCATGTCCAAGATGTGAAAGAACAAGTTTTATGACCTCTTCATCCCTCGTCAAAAGTTTTATAGCCAACCATCTAAGGTTGTATCTTTCAGCTAAAGCTGTTTCTTTTAGTATCTCACTTATATGGGAAATTTCTCTCTCGATGATATCATCATAAACAGGAACAACGGGATTAACGGTAATTCTGCCATCAGCTACAGCCACTATTTTTCTTTTAAGATCCTCAATTCCAGTTCCATCCTTTGCATTTGTTGGAACTACGGGGATACCAAGCACTTTCTCCATTTTCTTAAAATTAAAAGTTATCCCCTTTTTCTCAGCCAGATCAATTTTATTGAGTGCAATTACAATGTTTTTGACCCCCATTTCGAGGATTTCCATGGTCAGGAAGAGATTCCGCATAAGACAGGACGAGTCTACAACATCAACTATAACATCAGCATTCCCATTTAGAATAAAATTTCTCGCTATAAGCTCATCAACAGAATGAGCAGTCAAGGAATATGTTCCAGGGAGATCAACAACCAAAAACTCTCTACCTTTATACTTCATTATCCCCTCTTTTTTCTCTACTGTAACTCCGGGCCAGTTGCCAACATGCTGTCTCAGTCCTGTTAAGGCATTGAACAGTGTGGTTTTACCAACGTTTGGATTACCAGCGAGGGCAATAACCTTTTTCATCGAAGTTCCCTCCGGACAATTATTTTATCCGCTATTCCCCTGCCAATGGCTATTCGTGAAGAACCGACAGCTATGATTATTGGTCCGGGGGGCGAAGATTTGAGCACCCGAATTCTGGTTCCAGGAGTAATTCCCATTCCGATTAACTTCTGTCTCGCCCCAATACCTCCATGGATGTCAACAACAACTCCCTCCTCCCCTTCATTCATATGAGTTAAATGCACATACATGATCATCACCATTAGGACAACCTAATTCAATCATAATTTGGTATATAGGAGACCTTAAAAAGTTTTGGTGAGCCTAACAAAACATGGGGTTCGAGATTTAAAACAAAGCAAGATGCTTTCCAATTCAATAAGGTTCGAATATTTTTTGAAAATTATAAAGCAATTTATGCAAAAGTATCAACTATTATGAAATCATTTTCAATAATTTTAGAAAAGTATTTAACCAGGAAAGTTAAAAATAAGTTGATATACAGCTATGTGAGGTGTTGAGAGTGGAGGAATATGGAAGTGGAGAAGTAGAAAAAAGCAAAACGTCTTTAGGACTTGAAGAAAACATTGAAGCAGCACTGGCTTATGTCCTTGGGTTCCTGACAGGTATAATTTTCCTTCTCTTGGAGAAAGAAAGTGATTTTGTCAGATTCCATGCCATGCAGTCAACGATTACATTCCTGGGAATATTCATAATCCAGAGAATACTTATGTTCATACCATTTTTAGGAGCAATTTTAGGCATGCTTTTGGGTTTAATTGCCCTTGTCCTGTGGATACTTGGGATAGTTAAAGCATACCAAGGAGAGTACTATAAATTCCCAATTGTG
>JALTMZ010000095.1:438-5599 GCA_027001105.1 Thermococcus sp. | reverse complement strand
ATTAGTAGTCTGTATTAAATTGAAATCCTCCTTGGGGGGGGGAAGGGGGCGAATGAAGCAGAAGATTGTATGGTTTATATTTGGAATATTATTGGGTAGTATGTTTCTTGTATATGCAGACAGGGGATTTAGGAACTCTTGTAAATGCAGTACAAACATTGAAGAACTACACGCAAGTGGGACTCTCAATTATACTATTAAGGGACCCTACAATCTGACTCCAAGGGAAGTTATGCTCTCACTACCTTTAGAGGGAGCAAAAATACTAAACAAAAAAATTCAAGGAGCGAAACATATAGCAACATTTCCAGTAAAAGGGGCATATTATTCTATATTCCAGAAATCGTCTAATCCCTTAACAGACTCATTTTACGTCATTTGGGATAAGAATGGAATCAAAGAAATTGACAAATTAAAATTCAAAATACTGGAAGAAAAGATGGAAACAAAAGCATCTGGTAAAGAAACATTCTATTATATTAAAGCTCAGGTATCTAATGTAGGAGCACTAAGCACAGTTTATGTAATAACTGCAGAATATACTTACACTTGGAGCATAGGCGATGCTGTTTGGTCAAAAACAGTTGCTAAAGGTACTTTTTGGGTAGATTATGGAAATAAGATTCTTAGTGTTAATGATCTTTCATATGAATATCACCCATGGGGAGTTATCAAGTGTTCGTTCAGCTCCCATACCAGTGGAGTTGGTACAGTTTCTGCTGGAGTTTATGCAGATGCCAGCTATATGTTCTGGGATCTATTATCCCCAGTCGCTGCCCATTGGGACGCACACTCTAGAGTTTTTGTAGACGCATGGACAAATATTAACGGCTATGGCTGGGGTAATAAGTGGATTGGTGGACCATGGTGCTGATTTCCAAATTTTTCTTTTAGCTTTAGCTTCCTCAGCTCTTTTAACTGCCTTACTGAATGAAATATTTATGACCAAAAAACATTTTAACACTTCATGCTAAGCTCTTCTGGTGTTGCCAATGGCTGACAATAAGGTTGAGCGTACATTGGTTATAATAAAGCCAGATGCCGTTGTTAGGGGATTAATCGGAGAAATCATTTCAAGATTTGAAAAGAAGGGTCTTAAAATCGTTGGAATGAAGATGATTCACATTGATAGAGAGCTGGCAGAGAGACACTATGAGGAGCACAAAGGGAAACCGTTCTTCAATGCTCTCATTGATTACATAACAAAGGCTCCAAGTGTCGTCATGGTGGTTGAGGGTCGTTACGCTATCAGTGTCGTGAGGAAGATGGCTGGTGCAACTGACCCAAAAGACGCAGAGCCTGGAACAATAAGGGGAGATTTGGGTTTGGATGTGGGAGATGCAATTTACAATGTTGTCCATGCAAGCGATAGTCCAGAGAGCGCTGAGCGTGAGATAAACCTCTACTTTAAGCCTGAAGAAATTTTCGAATATTCAAAAGCCGCTGACTGGTTCTATAAGACGCACTGGGATAAGGAGAAGGGCGAATGGATTGAGTAATTTTTTCTTTTCTACCAAACTTTTAAAAGTCAATTTTTTAAATTAGCTTGGAGCTTGCATTAAGTTGGCGCTCATTTAATAATCGACAAAACAACAAGAAGGTGGGAAAAATGAAAAGAATTAGACAACCAATTATAGCTGTTCTTGGTCATGTTGATCACGGCAAGACCACTCTCCTTGACAAAATTCGTAAAACGAATGTTGCCGCCAAAGAAGCCGGGGGTATAACCCAGCACATAGGAGCAACGGAAGTTCCTATTGATGTTGTTAAGCAAATTGCTGGACCTCTCTTAAAGCTCTGGAAAGGCGAGATAAAGCTTCCTGGCTTGCTGTTTATTGATACACCCGGTCACGAGGCATTCACAAGTTTGAGAGCGAGAGGAGGTAGTTTAGCTGATTTAGCTATTCTCATTGTGGACATAAATGAGGGCTTTCAACCTCAAACAATTGAGAGCATTGAAATCCTAAGAAGATATAAAACACCGTTTATAGTTGCTGCAAACAAGATTGACCGTATAAAAGGCTGGAAAATCCAGGAATGGGAACCCTTCTTGGTAAATATCAAAAAGCAAGACCAGAGAGCTGTGCAAGAGCTTGAGACAAAACTCTGGGAGCTTATTGGGAAGTTCTATGAGATGGGCTTCCAGGCGAACAGGTTTGATAGGGTTCAAGACTTTACACGTGAGCTGGCTATCGTTCCAATTTCGGCCAAGTATGGAATAGGTGTTCCAGAGCTTTTAGTTCTTATTGCTGGTTTATCTCAGAAGTATCTGGAGAAAAAGCTCAAGATTGAGGTTGAAGGCCCAGCGAGGGGTACGATCCTTGAGGTTAGGGAAGAGCCCGGATTGGGGACAACTATTGATGTCATAATCTACGATGGAACACTCCACAAAGATGACATCATAGTCGTCGGTGGAAAGGACAAGGCAATAGTAACGAAGATCAGAGCTTTGCTTAAGCCGAAGCCCTTGGATGAGATTAGAGATCCAAGGTTCAGGTTTGACCAAGTTGATGAAGTCGTTGCAGCAGCAGGTGTTAAGATAGCCGCACCAGATTTGGAGGAAGCCTTAGCAGGTTCGCCAGTGATAGCATGCAGGAGTGAAGAGGAAATCGAAAAAGCAAGGCAGGAGATTCTTAACCAGATTAAAAGCGTCGTCATAAGTACTGATAAGGTTGGAGTAATAGTTAAGGCTGACACTCTTGGAAGCCTTGAAGCGTTAAGCAAGGAGCTCCAGGAGAAGAACATCCCAATCAGAAAAGCTGATGTCGGAAACATAAGCAAAACTGATGTCATGGAGGCTCTAAGCGTAAAAGAGGAAAAGCCTCTCTACGGTGTCGTTCTTGGATTCAACGTCAAAGTCAACGAAGATGCAGAAGAGATCGCAAATGCCAAGGGAGTGCCAATATTCGTTGGGAACATCATCTATAAGATAATTGAGGACTATGAAGCATGGGTAAAAGCGGAAGAAGAGAAGAAGAAAAAGGAGCTTTTGGCCAAGACAAGATTCCCAGGAGTTATAAGACTGTTCCCAGATGAGCGTTACGTCTTCAGGAGAAGCCATCCAGCAATAGTTGGCGTTGAAGTCCTTGAGGGGAGAATTAAGCCTGGCTACACTCTAATAAAGCAGAATGGACAGAAAGTTGGAACAATAAAATCTATTAAGTCCAAGAATGACTTCCTCCAAGAGGCTAAAAAAGGTGAAGCTGTTGCCATTGCCATTGATGGTCCAATAGTTGGAAGACACATCCATCCAGGAGAAATTCTTTACGTTGATTTGAGCAGAGACGATGCAATAAGGCTCGTGAAGGAGCTTAGAGACATGCTTGACGAGACCGATATAAAAGCTTTGAAGATGATTGCAAAAGTTAAGGCAAGAGAAGATCCGTTCTGGGCAGCGCTTTGATTTTTTATTTTCTCATAAGGCCATAAATCTCCACTCTAACATCCCTTATAGTCTTTTATTACCATGTTTTCATTTTTTGTCATTCTTTCCAATAAGCCTTTCGAAATCTTTCAAATCCCACACCAGCCAGCCTTCATCTCTTAGCCTTTCCTTCCCCTCAATCCTTTTAGCAATCAATCCATAGCTTTTCTCCCAATTGTCCAGTCCAACCAACTCACTCTTCCTCTCCAAATCCTTAAGAATTCCTTTAGCTTCCCTCTCCTTCAGCTCCTTCCACTTGACTTCCACAAAGAGCGCCTTCTTCTCCCTTTCATTTAAAGCCAACAGATCGATCTCCTCGCTCTTATGCCACCAGCGGCCGAGCTTGGTGAAGCGGAAGCCCATAAGCTTGAAGAAAACCTCTGGAGTCCTCACGAGCCTCTCGAAGACCGAGCCCATGTAGGTGTTGAAGTCCTCTGCCGAGCGCTTCCAAACCTCTTCAGCTAAACCGGCCTCAAGGTAGCTCTTGTTCGGAAGCACGTAGCGGAACCAGAAGGCGAAGTAGTTGTCGGCTATTGAGTAGAGTCCCCTCTTGCTGGCCTCCTTTATGCTCGCGGTTATCGGGACTTCGCGCTCAACAATTCCGAGCCTCTGAAGAACGGAGAGGTACTTTGACACGAGGCTCTTGTCGAGGCCCGTGGTGCCTACAATCTCACCGAATTTACTCCGTCCGCTGGCTATCGCCTGCAGTATGGCGAAGTAATTTGCCGGTTCTCTGAGCTCCTCCCTAAGCAAGAACTCCGCCTCCTCGTAGAGGAATGTTCCCTTGGAGAGAACATTCTGGACCACGTTCTCGTCGAAGCTTTTGTCCGGGCTGAACTGAAGCAGATAAGCCGGAATTCCACCGGTTATGCTCCAGACCTTTACGAGCTCTTCAATGGTGTAGCCCGGCAGGAACTCACCTATATGGAAGAAGGGAATCTCAGTTAAACGCCACTGGCCGGTTCTCCTTCCGTAAAGCGGACTTCTGTAGCCCAAAACATCAGTCTCCATTGCCGAAACGCTTGAACCACACAAAATTAGCATTATTTTTGTTTTTGACAGCTTTAACTCCCAGGCCTTCTGGAGGAGCGAGAGAACGGGACGGTAGTGCTCAACTAACAGGGGGAACTCGTCGAGTATGAGGATTACCCTCTCGTCACCAATTCTGTCAGCAAACGCCATGAGGAGCTCATCTATGTCATCAAAGATTACTTTTCCAAAGAGCTCGTCTTCCAAAAACTCTGCCAAAAGCCGTTGAAGCTCCTTCAGGTTGTCTCTGTAGGGCTTCTCCGTGGCGAGAAAGTAGATGTGGGGTTTATCCCTCGCAAAGTGGAGGAGCAGTTCAGTCTTACCTATCCTCCTTCTACCATAGACTACGAGAAATTCTGCCCTCTCGCTGTTGTATGCCCTCTTAAGGAACTCCAGCTCGCTTTTTCTGTTCACGAACTTTTGTCTACTCATGAGTATAATACTCATGCTTCAACTATTTAAAAGTTGCGACTGTAAATCGTTCACACAGTAACGAGCTTGAATCCCTCTAATCTCTCCTCGCCAGTTTAACAACGGCTTCAACATGCGGCGTATGTGGGAACATATCAATTAAAAGGGCATCTTCAATCTGGTAAGCCTTTTTCAAGTGATTCTCATAGTCAAGCTTGAAAGCCTTTGGATTGCAAGAAACATAAATAATATTCTCAATGTTGCTCTTTGCCAAGAGCTTCGCCGTATCTTTCAACC
>JALTMZ010000095.1:0-428 GCA_027001105.1 Thermococcus sp. | reverse complement strand
GGAGGATCAACTACAGCAGTATCGTAATCTCCGATTGGAGTTTCTTCTGCCTTCCCAATTCTAAAAACTGCGTCAACACCGTTGAGTTCGGCATTTTTGTTTGCCATCTCAACTGCAAAGGGATTAACTTCAATTCCCTCAACCTTAAAGCCCCTCTTAGCCAGCCAAATTCCAAAAGTCCCGATTCCAGAGTATAAGTCCAAAATTTTCTCACCTTCCGTGAAGCCCTCAACGGCTTTCAACAACAGAGGCAGTGCATAAGAGTTTGCTTGGAAAAAAGTGTTTGGGTGAATTAGATAAACCACATCCCCGATCCTTTCGCTGATGTAAGGTTCACCAGCTATGAGCTTAGGCTTTCCTCTTGGATCGTCTCTCTCGTCGGCTTTAAAGCTCCAATAGAGTGAATCGACAAAGTGGAAGTAGTCCCT
>JALTMZ010000094.1 GCA_027001105.1 Thermococcus sp. | reverse complement strand
TATATATATTATGTTGGACATAATATCGTATTGAGGCACCATAATCAGCGTTATAAAAACCAAATTTTGCTAAAATACGCTGTTGAGGAGGTCTTTTCATGCCAAGACGAAAGAACAAAGAGCTCATAGAATTTGCAATGGACATTGGAGGGGAGGAAGCTGTTGAAATAATTAAGGCTCTTGAGAAAAAAGGCGAAGCCACAGATGAAGAGCTTGCCGAAATGACAGGAATAAGGGTGAATACAGTTCGCAAAATCCTCTACGCCCTCTACGATCATCAGCTTGCAGAATTCAGAAGGACAAGGGATAAAGAAACTGGATGGTACTACTATTACTGGCATTTAGAAACAAGACGGCTGCCTGAAATAATTAGAGCAAGGAAGATGCAGGAGCTCAAAAAACTCAAACAAATGCTTGAAGAGGAAACCAGTGAAATTTATTATCACTGCGGAACCCCCGGACATCCAAAGCTGACTTTCGATGAAGCCTTAGAGTATGAATTCCAGTGCCCAATTTGTGGTGCCATGCTTATGCAGTATGATAATACGAAGATCGTGGAAGAGCTCAAAAAGAGGATCGAACAGCTTGAAAAAGAATTGGGAATAAAGAAATAAGTCTCTTTTGATGAGACTTATGAACTTCGGGGATGGTATATATGAAGGAATTGGTAATTTTAGAGAAGATTTATGGGGATAGAAGCGGTTTTGAGAAGCTTGATCGGAAATTAAAGTCCCTAATTGGAGATTTAGAAGTCACATGGAAAATAGGAATTACGCAAAAGCAGTGGGTCAAAATAAGGATTGAAGGAGAAGACGAAGAAATATCTGCAAACCTGATAAGGGAGGAATTCGGAGAAGTTCCCTACAAGCTGAGCAACGTGAAAGAAGGACAAAGATATAAAGGAAGGTTTATTGATCTGGGAAAAGTAGGGTATGGCGTTTATGTTGATATTGGAGTTTTCTCTCCAACACCAAAAGACGCATTGGTGCCTTTGTACTATCTAAAAAGAGAATTTGAGGAAAAGCCTGTGAGGCAGATGATCAGAGAATTTGGATGGATTGACTATTTGCCGGTTGAAATACAGGTAGAGAGAGTAGAATTTGGAACAAGAGAAGTTGAGGCATATTTCACAGATAGACAGCTGAAAAAAATGAAATCTTGGATAAGCGATGGATACGACAAGCTTTTCATTGTGGGAACAATCAGCGAAAGAATTGAAGAGGCACTAATAAAAACCGGTCACTCAAGAGATGTGAAAAAACTGGAAGAGCTTGGGCTCATGGAAACCCTCCTGATACTCAAAAGGGGAACACAGGCACCAGGGATAATAAAGGAAATTGGGCCATACATAAAGCCTGCAGTGATTGGGGCTATTAAGTTTGAGTGACAATATACAGCTTCTGAGTTAACCTGATAGAGAGAGCAGACACAATAATGACAAGCGGGGCAAAGAGGGTCTGATCAAAAGTCAACAACAGGATGTAAAAGATACTTAAAATCAGCAAAAACAGTGTGTGCCCTTTCATTCTGATTGCAATTCTGAAATTAGTGGCAAAAAGGTAACCTATCAAAATCAAGGGGACAAAAGCCTCTTTCCCAAATACCCCAATTGTATAAAGATGGAAATTATTGGGAGCCCTAAAGAATATGCGCTGTCCCATGATATAGAAAAGGAGGAGGACTCCGATGGATGATAGACCTATGTATGCGTAATTTCTTTTGTGCCTTTTTGGAAAGGAGAGTATGAATGCTGGCAGGATAGCGGAGAAGTAAACATTAGACCCAATGCTCAGAACGGTAAATAGTGTGAGTAGAGAAGTCTCCAGAGCAGCTTTAAATGTTCGGGGTGTGAAAGAAAAGTTCATGACAAAAGACAGGGTAATGACAAAGAAAAAGACTGCAAAAAATTCTCTATCAAGAGATTTAACAGCTTCCCTGAAAGTAGGTGATGCAAAAACAAGACCATATATAAGAAAGCCGAGCTCCCTGGACTGTCTCGGAGCCAAGTAAAAGATAAAGCCCGAGAGGAGAACGAGAAGCAGAAAGTGCATCAAGGATGAAAAGAAAGGATCAAAAAACAAAAACTTCTCCTTAAACTGGGTCGAGTTGGAAAACCACAGGAGGGAGAGGATGATAACCAAAAGATAAAGGACAAAAGCATGACGGCTTTCTTTAAAAAGTCCGTATGCTAATACGGCAAGAATAACAAGGAGCAGACTAACTACAGCAAGTGGAGCTGTATCCGGGTAGCGGGAAATTAAATTGGCTATGCTTTGAGAAATGTAAGTAAATGCAACGGTCGCTTGAATAATCACCACCACTTAAGATTAACTCCCAATGGCATTAAAAAAGTTATGTAGCCCGGTCCAGCGCGGCATCACAGTTTCGGGTTTCCCCGACCTCAGCCGCGCATGCCAGTAGTATGTAATACGCTGAAAATTTAAGCTTTACTGCTCTTTTTTCATTTCTTCAAGCTTTTCGACTAACCTCTGGGTGATTTCCATAAAAGCCTTAGCTGCTGGAGTATCATCATATAGCACTATTGGGATTCCCAAGTCACTTGCCTCTCTCGCCTTTGGGTCTATTGGAATCTTACCAAGAAAATCAACATTCTCTTTTTTAGCAAGCTTTTCTCCACCGCCCTCTCCAAACAGATCGATCTTATTTCCACAGTGGGGGCAGATTAAGTAGCTCATGTTCTCAATGACCGCTATGTAGGGAACTTCCATCTGCTTCATCATGTTAACAGCTTTGCCCGTATCAAGCAAAGCCACTTCTTGAGGTGTTGTCACAACTATTGCGGCATCAAGTTTTAGAGTTTGGGTAACGGTTAGTATCTGATCGCCAGTTCCAGGGGGAAAGTCGATTATCATGAAGTCAAGCTCTCCCCATTTCACATCCCCTAAGAGCTGCTTGAGTGCTTTTGTAACAAGAGCACCTCTCCAGATAATTGGCTGATCTTCGGGAACCATCATTCCCATGCTCATGACTTTGATTGGTGTTACTTGACCCATGAAGTCCACTACGGGTGGGATCATCTCAAAATGGTCATTGACCTTTTCAGCAAGGATTTCCGCTTTCTCAACACCAAACATCTTAGCAACATTTGGCCCGTGTACGTCAGCATCCAAGACACCGACAAAGTAGCCAAGCTTAGCCAAGGCAGTTGCCAGGTTAACAGCTACCGTACTCTTTCCAACTCCTCCCTTTCCGCTGAGCACTGCAACCTTATATTTCCACTTTTTTTCCTTTTCCTTAATTCTTTGAGTTAACGGGTCAACTCCAAATCCCGGGATATTTAATGAGGGTGGGGTTTTTATGGTCATCGTAATCACCTCTTAAATAATGCTGAAGTTAGGTTTATCTAAAACCTTATAAGCTTTGTCATAAATAAATACATTTCGGGACAAAAATGTGTAATGAACTTCAAGAATAGGAAATAAAAATCAAGCAAAGAAAAGATCAAGGAAGTTCAACTTCCTTTCCGAGAACCTTCCACATTGCTTTGATTTGCTCTTTCAGCTCTTGTATTGCCTCAGGTCTCTTGAATAGGTGCTTGAATCTTCCTTGGAGCTTAAGATATTCCTCAATCGGCTTCTTGAACTTTCCATCCTTGGGGAATCTCTGGAACTTGATGTTCCTTATGTCCCCATTTTCAATTTCAAAGAGTGGCCAAACGCCAGTCTCGATTGCTAATTTTGCAACTTCAACTGTCTTCTCTGGTGGAATTCTCCAACCCGGGACACACGGACCGTGTATCTGGAGGAAGGCCGGACCGTCGATCTTTGCTGCCTTCTTGACTTTTCTATAAAGGTCGTATGGGTCTGCAATGCTCGCTGTTGCAACATATGGGATCTGATGAGCTGCAGCTATTAAGGCAACCCACTTCTTCGGCTTATCCTCACCTATCGAGTATTTCCCTGGTGGTGAGGTTGTTGTCCATGCTCCGTATGGTGTTGAGCTCGAACGCTGAATACCAGTATTCATATAAGCCTCATTATCATACATGATGTAAACGACATTGTGCCTTCTCTCGAGCATTCCAGAGAGTGCCTGAAGGCCTATGTCAGCAGTACCACCATCTCCACCAAATGCAAGGATTTTTCCTTTGTAGCCAAGCTTCTTCCATGCTGCCTCAACACCGCTTGCAACGGCTGCGGCATTTTCAAAAGCAACATGAATCCATGGAGCCTTCCAGGCAGTGTATGGGAAGACTGCGGAGACAACCTCCATACATCCAGTTGCATGGGCTATTGCAAAAGCATCAGGATCGCCGTATTTCTCTTCCATGGCTTCGCTAAATGCTTTAGTGGCTAAACGCATAATTATCGCACATCCACATCCGGCACATGCAGCGTGACCAGGTGCCCAGTACTCGCGAGTTGTGATAGGGGGCTTTCTTACGGCCATTTCAATCACCTCACAAAATCTCCTTCCTCAATCCTATCCAGTAAACCTCCTCCTCAACACCTTCTTTCATGGCTTTTTCTGCAATGCTCAATGCCTCCTCAAGCTGTCCAAATGTTACATCCCTTCCACCAAGACCTATGATGAAGTCAAGGACTATTGGCTTCTCCTTCTCGTTGATGAGTGATCTTGCGACATCTGCAAAGACAGCTCCTCCTGAGCCAAAGCTGATATCTTTCTCAAGAATTGCCAAGACCTTTGCTTTCTTAGCCAAAGCCCTAATCTCTTCAATTGGGAACGGTCTGTATACTGTAATCTTTGCCGCTCCAACTTTTACTCCTTCTTCTCTCTTCTTGTCAACGAACTCTTTGAGTGTTCCAGCAAGTGAACCCATTGTTATCATGACGATCTCAGCGTCATCTGTTTTGTATTCTTCAACCATCTGGTACTTTCTTCCAAACTTCTTCTCAAACTCCTCAAAGACCTCCTTGATTACCTGCCTTGCGTTCTCCATTGCCTCCCATACCTTGTATCTTGCCTCCATGTAGTGAGCTGGGAATCCAAGCGTTCCCTGAGTGATGGGCCTCTTTGGATCAAGGTAGGCGTGCTTTGGCTTGTATTCGCCCAAGAACTCGTCAACAAGCTCTTGGTCTGGGATTTCGACTGGCTCGACTGTGTGGGTTAGGATGAATGCATCGAATCCAGTCATGGCTGGGAGTAAAACCCTTTCATCCTCAGCAACCTTGAATGCTATTAAGATTAAGTCCAAAGCCTCTTGGTTGTTCTCGGCATAGAATTGAATCCATCCAGTGTCTCTCTCACTAATTGTGTCCTGCCAGTCATTCCAGATGTTGATTGGAGCTGAGAGTGCTCTGTTACCAATAGCCATGACGATTGGCAACCTCATGCCAGCTGCAATGAAGAGGATCTCGTGCATCAAAGCCAAACCTTGTGAAGCTGTTGCTGTGAATGCTCTCACTCCAGCGGCTGAAGCACCAACACATGCTGAAATTGCAGAGTGCTCGCTCTCAACTTTGATGAACTCGGCATCCAATTCACCGTTGGCAACAAATTCACTAATCTTCTCTGGAACAAGTGTTGACGGTGTAATTGGAAACGCAGCTATGACTTTTGGCTTAGCCAACTTTGCAGCCCAAGCAGCTGCCTCATTACCTTTCATAACCTTTCTCATGGGCATTTAAATCACCTCACTTAACCTCTCTAACCATCGTGATTGCCTTAGTTGGACATTCGTTAGCACAAATACCACAGCCCTTACAATAGTCATAGTCAAAAACTGGATAGTTTTCCTCGTCCAAGTAGATTGCAGGCTCTGGACAGTAGGTATAGCACAGGAAACATCTTATACATTTGTCCTTGTTGAACTCGGGCTTAAAGACTCTCCAAGAACCTGTTTTGTTTATTACACTGCTTCCTGGAATGTATGCTATAGCTCCCGGGGTCATTTTCTCAGTCAATTCTTTTTCTACCCTCTCTATATCGGCTTTAAACGGGCTTTCCGCCATATGTATCACCTCAGGTGAGTTCTACATTTGGAACTTAAACTTTTTCGACACAATCCGTCAAATAAGGAAAGTAAATCAGCCGAAAACTTCGGCTTTCTTCTTGAGCTCCTCCCACTCTCTGAGCACCCACTCTTGGAGTACTTCAATGTCCTCTTTTGTCATGTACTTGAATCTTCCCTGAAGCTTGAGGAATTCTTCAATTGGCTTTGGTTCCTTCTTTGGATTTGGCATGTTTATCTTGTACTTCCCGTTTTCATACTCGAAGAGCGGGAAGTATGCCGTCTGAACAGCCAGCCTTGCAAGCTCTATGCTCTTATCGGTTGGACTCCTCCAGCCTGTTGGACATGGGGCAAAGAGCTGGATGAAGCTTGGTCCTGGGATTTCTTGAGCCTTCTTAAGTTTTCTTATAAAGTCCTCTGGAAATGCAATGCTCGCTGTTGCCGCATAGGGTACCTTGTGAGCTATGACGATGTCAATGACCTTCTTCTTGTGCCTCTTCTCAAGGAAGTGCTTCTTTCCTCCAGGTGTGTTTGTTGTCCATGCTCCGTATGGTGTTGAGCTCGAACGCTGAATACCAGTATTCATATAAGCCTCATTATCATACATGATGTACAACGCATCGTGTCCTCTCTCAAGGAATCCGCTTAAAGCCTGCAGACCAATATCGGCAGTCCCACCGTCACCAGCCCATCCAACGACCATTATACCGTCTTTTCCTTTGACTTTGTAGCCTTTTGCTTTAAGAGCGGCCTCAATTCCGCTTATTACTGCCCCTGTGGTTTCAAAAGCTGTGTGGAACAGCGGAGCACCAAAAGCTGAGTATGGCCATGGGCCAGCTATAATCGTTGAACAGCATGCGGGAATTGTGAAGATCGCTTTCTTCCCATATGCCTTGAGCACATATCTTAACCCTAAGGCAGCCCCACACCCTTGGCACGCTGTGTGTCCCGCATAAAAGTTCTCCTCAAACGGAATTGACAATCTCTTCTTTATGTTTTCGGGAATCTCCATTCCTCTCACCTCTTCAAGTGGTACCACTCTATCTCCCTATCAAGCTTGCCCTTCTCGATGATCTCCTTCATGTTCTTAGCTATTGCCCGGATGTCATTGACAGTGAAGTCCCTTCCGCCAAGTCCAACGATGTAGTTCTTCATTATTGGCTTTGCATCCGTATTGTAAAGAACGCCCTTTGCCTCGTTGAAGAGTATCCCCTCCTGTCCAAAGGAGAAGTTTCTGTCAAGAACTGCTATGCCGTCCACGTTCTTGGCTAATTCATAGAGTTCCTCCTTCGGGAACGGTCTGAACCATCTCACTTTAGCGGCACCAACTTTGTATCCCTCTTTTCTGAGCAGATCAACGGCTTCCTTAACTGTTCCCATCAATGAACCCATTCCCATAAAGACGAATTCTGCATCCTCTGTCTTATATAGCTCAATCATCTGAGAGTAGTCCCTTCCGAATCTCTCGCCAAATTCTTTTCCTACCTCCTTGATGACCTTTCTCGCCTCTTCCATTGCTTTTTCAATCTTGTATCTGAATTCATAGTAGTCAGCTGGAGTAGCCAAAGCACCAACGGCAATCGGGTTGTCAAAATCCGTTAATGTGTATAACGGCTCCCTTGGCGGTAAGAACTCATCGATCTCTTCTTGTGGTGGCATGTCAACTATATCGTATGTATGGCTCAGTATAAATGCGCTCTCAATGATCATGACGGGAAGGTTTACTTTCCTGTGTTCAGCCACCTTAAACGCCATCAGAACGCCGTCATACACCTCTTGGTTATTTTCGGCATAGAACTGCATCCAGCCTGTGTCTCTTTGAGCTAAGCTGTCAGTCTGATCGTCCCAAACGCTCCAGGGTGGAGCCATTGCCCTGTTAACATCAACCATGACTATTGGCAGTCTCGCACCGCTTGCCCAGTGGAGCATCTCATGCATTAGAGCCAAACCTTGGGCTGATGTGGCAGTGAAAGCTCTTGCACCAGCAGCTGAAGCACCTATACAGGCAGCCATGGCAGAATGTTCGCTTTCAACAGGGACATACTGGATGTTTGCTTCCCCATTGGCTATGAACTCAGCTATCTTTTCAATTATGCTTGTTTGTGGTGTGATTGGATAAGCAGCAACAACCTCGACCCTTGCATGCTTCGCAGCATAAGCAGCTGCATAATTTCCGCTCACGACTTTCTTCGGCATGTTATCACCTCACTTTTCTTCCCTAACCATTGTAATTGCCTTAGTTGGACACTCATTGGCACAGATACCACAGCCCTTACAATAGTCATAGTCCACCGCTACATATCCGTCTTCTTTGATGTATATCGAGGGTTCTGGACAGAACTTCCAGCAAATGTAGCATTTGATGCACTTGCTCTCATCAATTACTGGGATGAAAGTCCTCCAGTCTCCAGTGAAGTTTACAAGAGTCGTGCCAAGGGTAAGTGGTACCTCTGGGTATTCATCAACAGATTTAAATACCAACCTCTCCGCTTTTGCCTTCTTCTCCCCAAATAAAGTGTTCAAATTATTCACCCCTAAAGGATTTTAAAGGAAAGAAATTAAAGCTCGTAAACAGCAGTTTTTTCAAATGCTTCCCTTGCAGCCCTTGCGTTCTTCTCTCCGAGCTCCCCGGAGAATGTCTCCTTAATTGCCGTTTCAACGCTCTCGATTTTAACTATCCCAGTTGCCTTTGCAACTGCACCGAGAATTGAAGTGTTCGTAATTGGCAATCCAAGCACCTCAAGGGCTATTGTGGTTGCATCAACTAAAGCCAGCTTTGCCGGCTTCTTCTTGAGCTTTGCAAGAACTTCATCTTTGCTCTTTTCCGTGTTGACAATGACAATTCCTCCTTCCTTAAGACCCGCTGTAACATCAACGGTCTCTAAGAGGGATGGATCCAGAACAACAACAATGTCCGGCTCATATATTTGGGTCTTTATTCTGATTGGCTTGTCATCAATTCTTGTGAACGCTGTAACCGGCGCTCCTCTTCTCTCGACACCGAAGAATGGAAATGCCTGCACATATTTGCCCTCTATGAAAGCTGCCTCAGCTAAAATGTTTGCAGCAGTAACTGCACCTTGTCCACCTCTACCATGAAAACGAATCTCTATCATCATCTTTGCCCCCTAAAGTTTTTCGGTATTAGTTTTGAGAGAATGCATTTATTTAGTTTTCGGTATAGAAAGAAGAAGCTTTCGGCAAGTGTCTTTGGGTAAGAATGAACATGCTTTGTGGTTAGTGTCTATAAAAGAACACCAAACATCATTGGGAGAATACTTTATATTTGTAAAAACACAATGGGACGAACTCTTGAGACAGTTTTTATCCCCACTGATGGAGAACAATATTTTTAAATGCCCCCACTCACTATATAGACTATATACTCTATAGATGCAGAGGGGCGGGTGAAATCATGGACGGAATAGTGATAGCAGCACTTGCCGTTGGCTTTTACATTGCATGGAACATAGGAGCAAATGATTCAGCCAATGCTATGGGAACCGCAGTGGGGGCAGGGGTTCTAAGCTTTAGACAGGCCACATTTACAATTGCAGTATTTGTTCTCCTTGGAGCTTACCTAAAAGGTTACAAGGTCATGAAGACCGTTGGAAAGGGAATTGTGCCCGAAGGATATCTAACAATTGAGATGGCCATCATAGCCCTTTTAGCTGCTGGGGTTTGGGTAACAATTGCAACGATTAAGGGACTTCCAGTTTCTACAACTCAGGCTATAGTGGGGGGAGTTGTAGGAGTTGGCCTGGCAATCCATGCCCCCATAAGATGGTTTACCCTCTCTAAAATTGCTGCAGCATGGGTAGTTTCACCTATCGTTGCTGGAATTCTTGCAATGATTTTGTACAAATTTTATGGGCACCTTATAAATCAAATGAAAAGCCTCGGACGTATTGAGCTTTTGTACAAATGGTTAGCTGTCCTTGGTGGTTCCTACATGGCTTTCAACTTTGGGGCAAATGAAGTAGCAAATGCAACAGGACCATTAGTTGGAGCTGGATTTCTGGCACCAAAAGTTGCAGGCATCTTTGGAGCTTTGAGTTTAGCTCTGGGCTCTTTAACCTTCAGCTATGCTGTAATGTACACTGTTGGAAAGAAAATAACAGCTTTAGGACCGGCTTCAGCTTTTGCTGCCCAGTTTGGCTCAGCCATTGCCGTGAGTTTAGCCAACATCTTAGGTTTGCCAGTAAGCTCAAGTCAGGCAATTGTGGGTGGAGTCGTGGGGGTTGGTATAATAACAGGAGAAGGTATAGACAAGTCAACGATAAAGGATATTGTATTTGGCTGGGTTGCAACGCCTACGACTGCAATAATAATTGCCCTGATAATATTCCACATCTTTAGGTTCGCGGGGATGATTTAACTTCTCTCATTTTACATCTATCGGCGAATACTTTATCTCAACCCCCAGCTTTGTCAGGCTCTTAATCATTCCAACCTGAATGTAGGCTAAAATCTTTGTAGCTTCCCCATATTCGATGTCAAGAATCTCTCCAATTGAGTTTATTAAGGCAATGACCTGCGAGACCTTATCCTTCTCTTTAACGACTATCTCGAAGGACTTGTACTTCGGCAAGGTTAAAATTGCCCTTTCCAAGGCTCTGTAAAGTTCTTCCAGCCGATTAAGCTTTGCTGATATGCTGACAACATCAAAAATAACAACTCCCCTTTTATCTGCAAGCTCTTTAATTGCTCCCTTTTTATCTTCAACATCAACATTTGTCGTTAAGTCCTGCTTATTTAAAACAACAATTATCGGCTTGTCTAACGCTTTAAGCTCTCTCAGAATTTTAAGAGAAGCCAAAAACTTCCTTTTAATTTCACTCCACGGTTCGCTTACGTCCAAAACAAGAAGAATTATATCAGCTTTCGTTATCTCCTCGAGGGTTGAGTGAAATGCCTCAACAATAAAAGGAGGCAGATCATCTATAAATCCAACTGTGTCTGTTACCAAGACTCTCTTTTGATTAACTTTAAATCTCCTTGTTGTGGTGTCAAGGGTTGTAAACATTTGATCTTTAGCTGGAATTTCCTCTCTCGCCAAGGCATTCAAGAGCGTGGATTTTCCAGCATTGGTGTATCCGGCTAAAGCAATTAGGATGAATCCAACCTCTTCTCTTCGTTTTCTTTTGACTTCTCTGTCCTCTCTGATTCTCTCAAGTTCCCTTCTTATTTTACCCATTCTGTAGCGAATGTGCTTCAGATACTGGTGGATCTGATATTCACCCATACCTTTAAAACCCGGCTGTTCGCCCATCTTTGCCCTTCTAATTGCCTCTCTAACGAGGGGCAGCTCATACCTCAAATTAGCAAGCTCAACTTGTAGCTTTGCCTCTTTAGAATGTGCTCTCTTTTCGAAAATTTCAAGGACAAGCTGCCACTTGTCTATAATATCCACCCTGAGCTCCTTTGCAATATTAAAAGCCTGGGATGGTGTAAGCTGATTTGCAAAAATCACTTTGTCGGGTTTAAGCTCTTCTGCCAGCTTTTTGATCTCTTGAAGCTTTCCAGGACCAATATTGTACTTTGGATGTTCCTCCCTAACTTGCTCAACTATTGCAAGAACTTCATAACCTGCACTACGCAGAAGCTCCTCAAATTCCGCTTTATTTATCCTTCTTCTTGGTGAATGTCTAATAACACCGATTGCCTTCATCGAGTTGAGCTAACATATGGAGGTTTATATTCTTTTGGAATAAAACATGATATTAAAAAGAGCATCTAAGTCTCTTGAAGCTTTAGAATAGCCTCTGCCAAATCTCCTTTTGTTTCCTCTAAAGCTTTTTTAGCGGTTTCGTAATCAACACCAGTTTGCTCCATGACAAGCTTAATGTCCTCTTCTGGAATATTAACAACTTCTCTAACCTCTTCCCTGCCCACTATCTGGTAACTTTTCTCTCCCATTGCAACAATCGCAGTAACAACTGGCTCCCTGATTATAATTTCCTTGTTTTCAAACCGTATAACGACTTCCTTAACCCCTTCAAGCTCCTCCATCTTTATACCAAGCTGCTTCATCATCCTCTTCATCTGCTTTGGGTTCATGCCTTTCATTGGAAACATTAACACCACCTACAAAGGCTCATGGATAGAGGTATTTATAGTTAGCGTAAAAATTTATTAAAAAGGTTCAGCTTTTTTTCATTCCGGAAACTTCGAGGTCTCTTCATTGGCTTTCATTATCTTTTTTCTGTATTCCTCATACTTCTTCCTTGCCTCTTCTGCCTTATCTTTCTCACCAAGATACTCATAAGCCTCTGCCACATGCTTCCACCACATTGGATCTTCCTCTGCCTCTTTCAAGCAGTATTCAAGGAACTTTTGATAAGCCTCCTTTGCAAGTTCTTCTTTTCCAAGCTTTCTTGCTATGTTCCCGACATCTTCCCAGAACACTCCCTCTTCTTGAGCTTCCTTTATGTAGTAGTCCAAAGCTCTCTGCCATGCTTCCTTAGCTTTCTCTTCGTTCCCGAGCTCTTCATAGAGCTTTGCAACATCCTCCCAGAACCAGGGCTCCTCCTCAGCATATCTCTCCAAAGCCTTAGCAGCTCTTTCCATGTTTCCAGCTTTTTTCCAGTATTCATGAGCTTCTTTTAGATAGTATGTGTCCTTCTCTTTCTCATAAAGCTGCTCATAAATTTCAGCAGCCTTTTCGTATTTCTCAGCTTTCTCGTATGCCCACGCTGCACTCTCCATCCATCCGAGCTTTTCATACATTTCAGCAGCCTTTAAGTAATTACCCCTCTTCTCGTACTTTCTGGCAGCTGCTTTATATTTGCCCATTTTTTCAAGCTTTTCTGCAGAGCGGAATCTGTCCGCCAAACTCAAGTCAGGCTCGCTTATGTACCATATCCCAAAAGCCAATCCCAAAATGAAGAGGAGTATTATTCCCCCAACAATCTTAAGCTTCTGCCAGGTTATGCTCAAATAGGTTGCATAGGCACTGAGAGCTGTTGGCACTAATAGATAAGCTGCATACTTCCAGCTTTCTGCATACAGAGTCAGCACAAGGAAGAAACCAAGCATCAAAGTCAGTCCCAAAAATCCTAAGCTGAGAACAATCCTGACAAGCATCCAGAAGCCCCATTTGTAAACTATCCCTCCAGCTATTGCGATTATCAGTGCCAAAAATCCTATTATGTAAAGCTTTAGCTTGTCCATCCTTTCACCCCCTCTATCTCAAGTAAAAACTGCTTGTACTCCCTTTTCGGTGTATAATTACCCAATCCTGATTTTAAAACAACCCTGTGACATGGAACGATTATTGGATATGGATTCCTTTTCATAGCATTCCCGACAGCCCTTGGAGATGTTGACAGCATTTTAGCGAGTTCTCCATAGGTTATGACGCTTCCTCTTTTAACTTTTTTTGTCAAAACTTCATAAACTTTCTTTTCGAAGGATGTAACCCCTCTGAAGCTCAGAAATCTCAGGACATCTTGGTTTTCAATATCACCAACCAGCACATTATAAACAATTCTTGGATATTCTGTTTTTTCTTCAGCTAAATTTACTGAAACCTTTCTACGCTCAAGAAGAGCTTTTAATGAGTTTATTCGCTCCATGAGGTATTCATAACCATCCAAAGAAAAAGTTATTCCATCAATTCTCTCCTTAAAGACTACGGCGATCCAGATTTTCCGCCCAAAGATTTCAAACTTCTCAATGCTTATCATTTTCACACCTCTTGATTTTTTCGATTGCCAGCCTTAAAGGTCCATATAGGGAGTAGATCTCCCTTGCATATATGAACGACCTGCCAATGACACGGTGGAACATTATGGTGAAGTATTTCCGTCTTATTGGGTCTTTTGGATAGTTTAAAGTCTCCAAAAGCTCGCTCCAGTATTTAACCAAAATGTCCTTCTCTCCCTTGGTAGCTTTCCTCAAATACCTGTTTTCTTCTGTGGAGATTTCCGCTTTTATCCGCTGCTTGTAAATTTCATAAAGAACAACGGCAACAGCATGGCTTAGGTTCATTACAGGATATTCCTCACTTGTTGGTATAGTTACTGTGAAGTCCATTTTTTCCAGTTCTTCATTGCTTAAGCCTTTGCTTTCCCTACCGAAGAAAATCCCAATTTTACCGCTGTAAAGAAAAGCCCTCTTTGCGAATTCTTCAGGACTTATAGGTGTCCTCTCGGGAAGATAAACCTTACCACTTATCCCCGTTGTTCCTACAGCCACATCAACAAGTTTCAGCGCTTCATCTACGGTTTTGACTATTTTTGCATTTTCTAAGACATCTTTGGCGTGCATAGCAAATTTATATGCCTCGCCGCTAAGTTCCGGTGGATTAACTAATATAAGCTCTTTAACCCCAAAATTTTTCATTGCCCTTGCAACAAAACCAATGTTCATCTGATACTCCGGCTCCACTAAAACTACTGCAACTTTCATTTTTATCGGAAAGGATTTAAGGGAAGGGATTAAAAATGCTTGCGGTGGGAGAATGAGAAGAGATAGGCTTGCAGTATTCATTTACCTTCCAGCTTTTATAATATCGCTTTACATGCTGCTTAGTATTGGGATGATAATCCTAACAAATGAGGCAATAGTCTTGGGAAAAAGTGTAGAAGGAGATACCTTGATCATGATGGAGACACCAATTATTGCATTAATTCTCTTATCTCTATCATACCTCAAGAGAAAAGCAAGGTTTTTTGCTGGCATCTCTCTGTTTTCAGCCTTCGCTCTAATAATAGTTCAAAGAGCAGATATTACCATCCATGTGATTCCACTTGCCGGGCTCGTGCTCTCTTTATTTGCACTCATAGTTGGTTTTCCAAAAGATAAGCAGCAGGTCAGCTTAAATGAGAGAGTGATAAATATTGTCATAGGAATATCATCCATATTTGCACTTGTAAGGGCATGGAATTTTGTCTGGCCCAATGAGGTAAAGCCGTTGATACTCCTACTTGGAGCACTTGGTGCATTGTTGGTGCTTTTCAAAAACAGGGAAATATCAAGCGGTGGAATTCCCCTCTTGGCAGCTTTTTACTGCTCGACATCGTATGCTCTATATGCACTCAACTACAATTTGTACGGGCAAATCTTCTGGGCAGCCTCAGTCGTTCTGATTGTATATTCCCTAATTCCCTTAAGAAAGCTTTTGAGGTGAGAAAATGGAAATTTGCATACTTGGAGCTGGTTCAATCGGTTCTCTTTTCGGTGCTCTATTAGCAAGAGCTGGAAATAATGTAACACTTATAGGACGAGAGGAACACGTGAGAGCAATAAATGAGAAGGGACTAAAAATCGTTGGTGTTGAAGAGTTTACAGTCCATCCAAAAGCTGTAACTTATGCTCCTGAATATGAACCCGATTTGATAATACTGGCAACAAAATCATACTCCACAGCCTATGCTTTGAGCTGTGCCAAGCACTGCATCGGAAAGAAAACATGGATTTTGAGCATACAGAATGGACTCGGCAATGAAGACTTGGCATTAAAATATACAAAAAACGTTCTTGGGGGGATAACGACAAACGGAGCAATGCTTGAAGAGTGGGGGGTTGTTAAGTGGACGGGTAAGGGGACAACAAAAATCGGGGTTTACCCTAATGGAAAGAACGAATTTACCGAAAAAGTGGCCAAAGTGTTTAATGATGCCGGCATCGAGACCCAAGTGAGTGAAAATATAATGGGATGGAAGTGGATTAAAGCATTGGTGAATTCCGCAATTAATCCTGTTGGTGCTCTGCTTGAAGTTAAAAACGGATTTCTGCTTGAGAACGAACATCTGCTGGCAATTTTAATGGAAATTGT
Source organism: Thermococcus sp. (assembly GCA_027001105.1). Lineage (GTDB taxonomy): Archaea > Methanobacteriota_B > Thermococci > Thermococcales > Thermococcaceae > Thermococcus_B. Next base: position 3,956 of record JALTMZ010000094.1, on the reverse strand, counting down.
AAAAGAGGGCTGCAGAGTTGCAATGCAGTGGGGAGTTGAGTTTGAGGAGCACCCTCTTGAAGTTCTCATAGACACACTTGAGAGAACTCGAGAGAACTACAATTCAATGCTCCAAGATTTAAAGAGAGGCAAAAGAACAGAAATTGACTATATAAACGGCAAAATAGTTGAATACGCAGAAAACATTGGGCTTTCAGCCCCAATGAACAATTTATTATGGAGTTTAATAAAAGCGAAGGAGCTGTTAACGCAAAGTAAATAAAGTAACCCATAAATATTAATGTGGGGGATGAAGAATGCCAATATTTGGAGGAAAAGAGAGCAATGTATTTGAGGCGATAAACAGGCATTTGGAAATGGTAGGGCTTACACTGGAGAAATTTAAAGAGATGATAACGGTTTATCTTGAAGGAAACTTTGAAAAAGCGGAGGAGCTAATGAGAGAAGTTGAGAGGTATGAAAGAGAAGCAGACACCCTCCGTAGAGAGATAGAAACGATGCTTTATCAAGGGGCATTTCTGCCCGCAAACAGAGGGGACTATGTTAGACTTTCTGAGCTGATAGACAATACTGCTGACGCTGCTGAGAGTGCAGCTCATGTCCTAATCTTGGCAAAGCCAAAAATTCCAAAAGAGCTTAAGGAGGAGATTATGCAACTTGTAGAGGCATCATTAAAAACATACGACTATGTTAGAAAAGCTGTTGAAATGCTGAATGAGGATGTTAACGAGGCACTCGAATATGCAAAGAAGACAGAAGAGCAGGAAGAAAATGCTGACAAGCTTGAATATGACATCCTTAAAAAGATGTTTGAAAGCGAAAAGATCACCACCTATGCAAAGCTGATATGGAATCAGGTTATAACTAAAATCGGAGACATTGCAGATAGGGCTGAAGACGCTTCAGACCAGGTTATGCTGATGGCAATAAAGAGGAGGGGTTGAGATGAAGGTTTTGGTTGCTGCTCCATTACATCCAAAGGCTATTGAGCTTTTGAAGAATGAAGGATTTGAAGTTGTCTATGAAGAGTACCCAGATGAAGAGAGACTCATCGAGCTTGCGAAGGATGTTGATGCTATAATCGTCAGGAGCAAGCCAAAAGTTACAAGAAGAGTTATTGAGGTAGCGGAAAAGCTTAAAGTGATCGGAAGGGCTGGGGTTGGTCTTGACAACATTGACCTCGAAGCTGCCAAAGAAAAAGGAATTGAAGTTGTAAATTCACCAGCGGCATCAAGCAGAAGTGTTGCAGAGCTGACTTGGGCTTTGATCTTAGCAGTTGCAAGAAAAGTTGCCTTTGCTGACAGAAAAATGAGAGAAGGTGTCTGGGCAAAGAAGCAGTGCATGGGAATTGAGCTTGAGGGTAAGACAATTGGAATCATTGGATTCGGGAGAATAGGTTACAACGTTGCAAAGATAGCAAAAGGCTTTGGAATGAAGATTCTCCTCTATGATGTCATTAAGAACTATGAGCGGGCTGAAGAAGTCGGAGGAAAGTTTGTCGAACTTGAAGAGCTTTTGAAGGAAAGTGACGTCGTAACAATCCACGTTCCACTATTGGACAGCACGTACCATTTAATCGATGAGGAGAAGCTCAAGCTCATGAAAAAGAACGCAATCCTGATTAACCCAGCGAGAGGCCCAATAGTCGATACAGAAGCACTGGTTAAAGCCCTTAAAGAAGGCTGGATTTATGGGGCTGGGTTGGATGTCTTCGAAGAAGAACCGCTTCCAAAGGATCACCCGCTCACAAAGCTTGATAATGTTGTCTTAACACCGCACATCGGAGCAAGCACCTGGGAAGCTCAAGAAAGAGCTGGCGTCCAAGTGGTGGAGAAGGTCATAGAGATCCTTAAGCAGAAAAAAGAGTAATGTTCTATGAGACTCTCTTTTTATATCTTTGCTTTGGCGAAATCTTTAAATAGACAGCTTTGTTTCTCATCAATGGGTGTGGGCCGGTAGCTCAGCCTGGGAGAGCGCTGCCCTCGCAAGGCAGAGGCCGCGGGTTCAAATCCCGCCCGGTCCACCAATACTTTGTCTTCTTCAAACCGACCTCCTCTCTGCCCTGAAAGATTAGGAATTCTAAAAGAAAATGTAGAAAGAAAATCAGCCATAAACTACATCAACGACATTCCCATTCCAATCTACCACAAGAGCAATAGAATGTATCTCTTCATCAAGTGGAAAACCATAACCAATCAACAGGCCCTTCAGGAATTCTCCTACCAAAGCATCTGAGTTTTTATCAGTATTGTTCCCAGATATCACTGCTAGCGTTAAATTTTTGAAGTAGTCATACGCTATAGACGTGCCTTCTCGTGTAAGACCTGCAATTATGATGTCAAAAGCTTTGAAATTTCCATGATTCAGCCAATCTGTCATTTCCTGATAGTTGTTGTAAGATGGAATAAGTTCAATGACACCGTAATTACCCCTCCATGCTCTTTCTCCACTCTTTAATATCCATTTACCATTTTCTTTCTCAAATTTTATGGGCATTTTTGAATTTAGTTTCTTCGTATACTCATTAACAGCCGGACCTCCAACACTAATCACAATAATTCCAACTCTATTTTCGTTTTTGACTTTCATTTCTTTGTCCGTTAGGATGGCTACATTGAACGATGTTATTCGTGTATAGTTCAAAAGCCATTCGTCTATAGGTTTTTCAAAAATTACTGGCATCCATTCATTGGCAGATAAATATAGCCCTTTTGCCGTATCTAATCCATCAGAAACTAACTGTACATCAGAACTTGCTGCATTTAAACCCACGACAAATACAATTTGAGCTTTATCTTGCATTTTAGAAACACTTTTTGCTTTTTCTTTTTCAACCTTTGTAATAACAATGTAGCCGCTGACTTCAAACTTTCTCACTTCAAATAAAACTTTTGAGGTCATAAACCCCTGAACAAAGCCTTTAAATTCTATCGTCATGTGCTCTGGATATGTTATCTCATAAGAGTCTCCAAGCTTGAGAGTTACTACTTTTCCATTAGGAGCGAGAATTTTAACACGGCTATTTAGCGTGTCCATGCTAATAACTTTGATCCCCTCTCTTTCTTCACCCTCTGCAAGTCTAATATACAAATACTCTGAAGAGTCCCTAACATCCTCCAGCTTGTAAAGGTAACCATGCTTACCATCATAATAACCAACCTCACTAGCATTTATCATCTTCAACGGTTCTCCAAAATACTTAACCCAGATTGAAATATACCATCCATGGATTTCATTAAGATGAAACTGTGCTTGAGTCACATCTACATATCCTATCTCCAACGGAATATGGTAGCTGTCCCCCTCAGTGAGATAAATCTTTGCAATTGCTTTAGATAGTTCAGCATTAGTCATTGTGCTTGTAGAAATTGCTAACAATAACAATATCATGATGCTAATCTTTTTCATGTGACTCACCAAACTGTGATACTATAATAAGTTTAAAAATTTAACTCTTTAAAATTATATTAAACTAAACTCACAATTTTATAATTAACTTCTGTTTGTAACTGGTATTAAAGGAGTAAGATAAAACATGGCACAAACATTAATAAACTTAGTAACACAATAATAATGGTGATATTTGTGGAAGTTGAGTTGTTGAAAAAGCTTGTTTCTATGCCATCCCATTTTGGTGAAGAGAAAGAAATTTCTGAATTTATAACATCGTTTCTTGAGTCGTATGCTAAGGTTGAAACTCAAGAAGTTGAAGGATTTGGAAGCAATGTAATTGCATATTTGAAAGGTGTTAAGAATACGGTCGTGCTTAATGGTCATATGGATACTGTTGGATTAAGCCCTGGATGGACGAAAAACCCGTGGGGTCAAATCGAAGGGGATAAATTTTATGGTCTTGGAAGTGCGGATATGAAAGGTGGATTGGCAGCATTAATGAGCGTTTTTGCTGAAATCGCTGAGCTTTCTCGGAGAGAAAGACCTAACGTAATATTCACTGC
>JALTMZ010000093.1 GCA_027001105.1 Thermococcus sp. | reverse complement strand
ACAACAGCAAAGCGGAATAAATTGTCAAATTGCCAAAATCTATTTAAAATCTCTTTCTGAAATTCTTTTAGGTGGGGATGGTGGACGGGAAAATTATACATGATCCCATTCACGGAAGCATGAAAATCAAGGGAGTCATTCTGGATTTAGTGAAGACTCCGGAGTTCCAAAGACTTAGGAGCATAAGGCAGCTTGGCTTGGCATATCTTGTGTATCCAGGAGCAAACCACTCCCGATTTGAGCATTCCCTTGGAGCATATAACATAGCGAGGAGGCTTGCCCAAGAGGTCGAGCTTGATAAAGATGAGAAAACTTTACTTGAAATAGGAGCATTGTTACATGACATTGGACATGGACCATTCTCTCACACATTTGAGCAGATTTACAAGCACTATGTCAAAGAGTACGACCACATGCATCTTGGTCAAAACATAATTCTCGGAAAAATAGATATCATTGATGGAGAGATAGAGAACAGGGAGTTCATTCCAGAGATAATTGAGAGTTATGGCTATTCCCCAAAAGAAGTCGCTGACTTAATTTTAGGCAAATACGAGAAGCGCTACCTGGGTCAGATGCTCCATGGAGATGTTGATGTCGATCAGATTGACTACCTCATGAGAGATGCCCATTATACTGGCGTTGCCCATGGCATTATTGACATTGAAAGGCTTTTAAAAGTTCTAAAAATCTATGACGGTCAGCTTGTGGTGGATGAGAAAGGAATTGAGGCAGTAGAGGGGATGATGGTTGCCAGGGCTTTGATGTATTCAAGGGTTTACTTCCATCATACGGTTAAAATTGCCGAAGGAATGCTGACGAGAGCTTTGGAGTTTGCCCTTGAGGAAGGACACCTTTGGGACTTCTGGAAGATGACTGACTGCAGAGTTATTGTCGAGCTTGAGGATCTTGAAGGTTATCCCGGTGAAATCGCAAGGCGCATTAAATATAGGGACATATACAAAGCAGCTGTGCTGGCAAGTGCGGACGAGCTCTCTGCAGAGGAGAAGAAAGAACTGCTGAGTGCATACAGAAACGTCAAGAGGAGGCAGGAAATCGAAAGAAACTTGGCAGATGCCGTTGGAGCCAAGGAAGGTGAGGTGATTCTTGAATTCTCAATTGCAGATTTGATGCTCAGCGAACCAAGGCTAAAAGCCACAGAAATCAATGTATTGCTCCACACTGGAGAACTTCAGCCCCTTACAAAAGTGACCCCCTTAGCGAATGCCTTAAAAAGAAGACAAACTCCAAGATGGGCTGTGCTCATTGCTTCACCAGCAAAATATGTAGATAAAGTTAGGGAAATCTGGAAAAAAGTAATTTTCAGCTAAAGACCTTTTTCTTTATCTCTTTCTTCAGCTCTTCAATCATCTCAATTAGCTCATCAGCATCCCTAATTTCTGAGAGAGCCTTTTTAGGTATTAGCGGAATTTCCCCAACAACTTCAGTCTTCGTTTTTTCCAAAATGAAGACTCCATCGCTGTGGATTATCTTGCTGACCTCATTGACCATCTGGGCTCTTTTTATTGTTGTCTTAGTTTTCCTCTGGTCTATCCCTGTTAAAATCTTGAACTCCTCCTCTTTTGAAATTGCATTGAACGGAGCTTTCTTGATTTTAACAACTCCCATCCCAAGAGCTTTTAAGCGCTCAAAGATTTCCTTTTCAAGCTCGTTCTCTGGCTTTACGTCAAGCCTGGCTTCAACTTTTGCATGCAGGATATCAATAGGCTTAGCCAGAGGTTCGTTGAATATCTCTTCTAATCTAATGGCAACATCTAAGCTGACAGCCTGTTCTCCTCTTTCATAATTCTGCAGGCTTTTTCTTGAAACTCCCAACAGCTCAGCAAGTTCACCAATGCTATATCCATACTTCTCTCTCAAATATCTGAGATATTCGCCATTAATTTTGACATAAAATCCTCCTCTTTCAGCGAAAATTGCCGGCAGCTCATTTTCAACTATCACATCATAGAGGGTTTGCGGATTCAATGCGTAGATTCCAAAGCGCTCGTAAACTACCCCTTCCTCAAGTTCATCGTTTTTTGTCTTGAGCCCAACTATGAGCGGAGAAGCTTGGAAGAACTTAGCCAGGCGCTTTAAATCTTCAGCTTGTTCCTTTGTGAGCGTGTCAATGTTCTGTAAAACTTTGATGAATAGCAATAGGAATAACCTACTCGCCACTAAGTCAAAGCATGCACCCTTAAATTCCATTCTCGCGGTCCTAAATCCTGTGCCTCGCAAGATGCTCTCGACGACTCTAACCAACCTTTCCTTTTCCATCATCATTTATAAATAGGAAAAGGAACTTAAAAATTTAAGGTGTATGACATGCAGAGACCTATAATCCTAACTGGGAGGAAGGTTTCTCTCGGCGTTCTATTGAGAGAGGACATACCGAAGGTTTGGCTGTGGTACAACGACAGAGAGGTGAGGAGATATTTATCTTCACCGGATGCTGTGTTCTACTTTGAAGATGAGGTGGAATGGTATGAGAGAATTAGGAGGGAAAAAGAGAGACACAGAGTTTTTGCAGTTATTGAAAATAGAAGTGACTCTCTCGTTGGATTGATTGGGGTTCATAAGATTAATCATAAGAATGGGCATGCTGAAATAGGGTACTTTTTGAGCAAGCAGTACTGGGGGAAAGGATATGCAACGGAAGCAGTGAAATTGGTCTTGGAGTACTGCTTCAAATGGCTCAATCTAAGGAAAGTTTATGCAAGGGTTTATGAATACAACGTAGCTTCGCAAAGGGTTCTTGAAAAGAACGGCTTTAAGCTCGTGGGAAGGCTAAAAAAGCACGTCCATATCCCAGAGGAAGGCTTTGCTGACGTTTTATTTTACGAGCTGTTTAAAGATGGATGGGAAAGCTTTTAACGTTCTCTTCTTTTCTACGCTTTGATGATGCTCCACATAGGAATTGACGATACTGACTCACCAAATGGCATGTGCACAACTTATCTTGGAGCTTTGCTCTATAGAGAAATTTCACGGTTAGCGGAGCCTTTAGATTTGCCGAAGCTGATTAGGCTGAACCCCAACGTTCCCTACAAGACGAGGGGGAACGGTGCAGTTGCGATGAGCTTTGAAGTTGATGAAGAAGATGCTCCAAAAATTAAGAGGCTTGTTCTTGGAATGGTTGAAAAACTGGCTGATTTAACTCATGAGAACACGAATCCAGGTGTAGTGTTTTTGGAGGGAGAAATTCCAGAAGAGCTGACTGAGTTTACTTATCAGGCTATCTGGGAGCACATAAGTATTGAAGAGGCAGAGAAAGTTGCTAAAGATGTTGATGCCGAAATCTACAGATTTAAACTTGGAAGAGGAATAGTAGGAGCCTTAGCTGCCATTGGGCATCCTCTTAGAGAGTTCACTTACGAGCTTTTAGCATATAGGAGAAGGGAGCTTTGGGGAACTCCACGAAAGGTGAACAAAGAGAGCGTTTTTGAGATGGATAAGCAGTTCTATCCCTTCACCTACGATAATGTTGATCCGTATAAGGGCTCGGTTTTAATAACTCCCCACGGCAAAGATCCCGTTCTGGTCGGCATTAGAGGAATCGACAAAAATAAGGTTCTGCTGGCTTTTGAGAGCATAACAATCGAAGAGCCAGTCGAATTTTACCAGATTTTCAAGACGAATCAGAGCACGGATGAGCATTTAAGGTTTAAAAAGATTGCAGAGCTTAAACAATTCGATAATGCTGTAATTAAAGCAAGAGTTGTAAGGAGTTACTGGGAGAAGGGGAGGCACGTCTTCTTTGAGGTTGACGACGGAACTGGAAGGCTGAGGGTTGCGGCATTCGAGCCGACGAAAGGATTCAGGAAATACGTGAGGATGCTGATTAAGGGGGACGAGATTATAGCAACCGGAGGAGTAAAAGAGTTTGAAGGCGTTTTGACGCTCAATCTTGAGAAATTTTATCCAGTAAAGCTGGCTAAGAAAATTGAGTACAGAAAGCCGAAGTGTCCAAAATGTGGCGGAACTATGAAAAGCAAGGGAGATTACTTGAAGTGCAAAAAGTGCGGTTACAAAATGCCAAAGCAGTTAATCCCAGTTGAAGTACCAAGAGAGCTAGAGATGAAAATCTATGAGGTGCCACCAGATGCAAGGAGGCATCTATCAAGGCCTTTAGTGTTACCGCTTGGGGAGGAGAAGGTTTTGGAGGCAATTAATCTGTAAAAAGGAAGTAGGGATTCAACAATTTTGCCAAATCTCAGATCTTTGGGAGAAGAGAAAGCTCCTTATGAATAGTACTCTTGGTCTTTCCTCCTTTGACTTCAGCCACTCTTCAATCTCTTTAGCGACCCTAATACCTTCTCTTATTGCTACCCCAATGTTTCCTGGTGCAAGAACATCCCCAGCCAAGAATATTCCAGCATCTCTTAAAATTTTCTCATTTGCACATATCAGCGCTTTTATTGGAGGTGTTGGGAACTGTCCTATAGCGTATACAAAGATGTCGGTGCTTAGCTTGAAGGTCTCACCTGTTGGAATTACTTTCCCATTCACTATCTTAGTTTTAACAAATTCTACCCCTTTAATTTCATCTTCTCCGAGAATTCTTGTAGGGATAGCAAACTCTATGAAACTAACTCCCTCACTAATCAATTTCTTTATCTCAGTCTTCGCATAGCTGTCCTCAAGTCCTCTGCGGTAGATTATTGTCACCTTTTTAGCCCCTAAACTTTTTGCCTCTAAGGCAACATCAACTGCTGTATAACCTGCTCCAACTATCACAACCCCCTTACCTCTCATCTCTGGAATAGCACTCCAAGGGATGTAGCCTATTCTCGCAAGTTTTATCTTGTAGAGCAATGTTAGAGCATCCCATACTCCCTTAAGTTCAATGCCCTCAATTTTGAGTTTCTTCGGTCTCCAAGCCCCTGTTGCTATCAAGACAGCGTCAAAATCTTCCAGCAGTTCCTCCAAATAAACAACTCTCTTAACGAACTCATCACCAAGATCTCTCAAGTTATCATAAACGACTTTAGTTCTGAAGTTGAACTTTACCCCAAGTCTCTCCAAATCTTTAACACCCTCTCTCACAGTCTTTATTGGGATTCTTGATTCTGGAATCCCAAATGTAATCATACCCCCTCCTTCTGGCATCTTGTCAAAGACTTCCACCTGGTAGCCTTTGCAAGCCAAGTAACCAGCAGCTGAAAGTCCTGCTGGACCCGCTCCGATAATTGCAATCTTCCACTCTTTTGGCTCTTCCTTCTCCCTCCAGATGTAGAATTTCATTGTATCACCTCCAAAAAGATAGTACTTTAATACACTTGAATGCCCCATAATGATCAGCTATGTGGAGAAATTTAGCATTTTTCGAAAGGAATTTGAATTTTATCTAAAAATTACTCAAAAATGAACCACTATTTTTGACAAAATGTAATATATTTCCAATTTTAAAGTAAAAATGACAAAATACATCAGGTTAAATTGATGCATCAGTGAACAGAAAAATTGGAAGTGTCAAAATATGCCCATATGTTCAAAGTTATTCATTCTAAGATTAAGAAGATTGCAAAATTTAGGGAGTTTATAAGAATTGAAAAAAGCTGCCAAAATCTTTCCCAAGAGTTCACAAATCATAAACGAGCTGTTCACAAAACGTAAACAAAAAAGAAGAAAATCTCAAACCTCCCACTCGTGAATCAATTCGCCCTCAGCAAATAC